>CALBEG010000183.1 GCA_937927455.1 uncultured Elioraea sp.
TGCAGGTGGTGGTGATTGTCGCCGCGATGCAGACGATGGGTCCTTCCTCGCGCTGGCGCAGGTCGATGGCGGCGAGCCTGCGGAGATCAGACCACTCGCCGAACGGCGAACGATGAGGGAAGGCTCCGTTTCGCGTGCCGATGTCCGTGCCCGCGGTTGAAACGGCCGCAATTGAGGTGGGCAGGTCTGGCGGCCAGCCAAACCCTTCACCAAACCTGACGCTGGGACTTCATCACTTCCGCGGGCGAAAGACGCAACCTTTCCCAAACCGTCGGGGGCGGATGGGCCCTGTACAACCCGCGAGGACGAGGGCGCGCCTCGCCTCGCTCCAGCTTGAGACCAGAGACCCGGAGAGGCCCTGTGCGGGACCGCGCCCTTGGCGTCGACCGGGCGGCATCGCCGGTGGGCGGGTGGCCCAAGGACCAAGTGTTCGATGGCAAAGCGAAAACCCCGCGGCCAACCGATCTCGGAGGCTGGACACCAGCCTGACGCCAGTCCCTCCTTTTTCGATCACGACCGGAGCGGAAGGGCGCCAACAAGGCAGGCGGTCGCATCGTGCGTGATGGAGGCCGCGGCGCGATCAGGGGCGAATGATGGATGTCCTCCTCATCGGCGGCCCTGACCCTGTCGCCCCCACCTCGGCGGTGGCTGCCAACCGGGCGTCGGCCGGTCCGGCGCCTCGCCTGCGATCAGCGCAATGATCGGTCGGGTGCGCCCCAGACGCTGATCTCGTCGGCGAAATCCCGGGGCGGTTCGGCGCCGGCCGTCGTGAAGGACGCAGTACCACCGACTATGCCTGGTCGGTCCGTCGCCTCGGCAAGCTCGATGATCCGGCTTCCCTCAAGGCTTCCGTTGAGGCGACCGACGAAGGCCGGGGGGCGGGCGGCCGCGGCGGCGGCTCGCTGTGTAGCGCGCTCGACCCGCTCTGGCATGGGCTGGCGGTCGGTGATGGCGCGGCCGCCCGGATCGCGCGGGTAGATGAAGCCCCAGGTGGCGTAGGTGCGACCATAGTCCGAACCACGGCCATGGATCTCGACGCGCACCATGGTCCAGTCGTTGCGCGGTGAGACGTCGATCACCGACACGCGGCGCGAGATCCGTCCTTTCGGCACGCCGGGACCCGGCCAGTTCGCGTGATCGACTAGGATTTCACGCGACGACTCAAGCCCGGTGACGACGGACACGTGGCCGAGGCGCATGCTTCCGGAGGGGCGGAAAACAAGGACGGCGCCGACCTCGGGCCGATTACCGCGGGCGTAGCGGCCTTCGGCTTGTGCCCACCAGGTGCGTGCGTCACCCATGATGTCGATGCCCGAGAGGTACCGGGCGAATGGCACACACTGCAGAACGGGTGTTGCGGCGGATGGTCGTGAGGAAGGAGAGGAAGAGGGGTTGGCGAACAGCGGGAAGGCGGGAACCGACAGGGCGAGAACCAGGACAGTGGCCAAGGCGATTCGCGGGCCGCGACGATCGACGCGCATAGCTGCTCCTCTTCCCGTTCATGACCGTCGCGCCAGAAAACGCGCGTAGACCCGGGAGGCAACCGCGAACCATTCGTGCCATCGTATTGCCGCACATTTCGCCGCGATGCGGCTGTGCATAGAGCTTGATTTTGGGCCTATATTCCCATCACGGCGGGTTTCGTTGTGTTTCAGCCGCGGCGGGACCGGGCGTGGAGTCGACGGAGAAAAGCCCCGCCGCTCGGGTGCGGCAGGGCTCTTGGCATAGCGCCATCGTGGTCGCGAAAGGCCCTACTTGCAGGCTACGACCATGATCTCGACCAACATGTCGGGGGCGGCCAGCTTCGCCTCCACGCACGCTCTGGCAGGGGCGAGCCCCGGTGGCACCCAGGCCGTCCAGATCTCGTTCATCGCGTCGCGATCCGTGATGTGCTTCAACCAGATCTGGGCGGACAGGAGCCGGGTCCTGTCGGTCCCGCGCTCCTCCAGGAGCGCGTCGATCTGCTCCAGAACGTCGCGGGTCTGCGCCTTGATGTCGCCGGCGGTGTCGCGCGCGGTGATCCCACGCAGAAAGACAAAGCCGTGATAGTCCACGGCGTCGGAGTAGATCTTGCCCGGGTTGACCCGGTCGATACGGCCCATCGCTTGCTCCCTTCGCAGTCAGCCGGCCTCAGGCACGCCGGCCCCGCCCCCGGGTAACCCAGGCGAGGCGGGACCGCAAACCGCTCAAGACGCGGAGGCAGGCGGCACGGCGAGACGGCAGCCGCAGTACGGACAGCTCGCCAACCGTCGAAGGGCGTCCTCAAGGTCGGCGGTCAGCGGGCGCCCCTCGAGCAGCGAATCAAGCTCCGCTCTGAGCGAGTCGTGGAGCGAGGAACGCTCGCACGTCGAGGTGAGGTCAACCGCCGTCTCTGCATCCGCCTCCTCGAGGCGGAAGGCGACAGAAGGGCCGGCGGCAACGCAGGCGAAGGCGGCGGCGAGGCCAAGGCGACGGGTGACCATGGAGCGAGCCTAAGTCGTTTTCCCACCCCCGTCAGGTCACGCGCACGGGAGGCTCAGCCGCGTGCCTGGCCATCACCGCGTCGCTTCGGCCCCAGCCCGCGTTCCATCGCCGCCGCGATTCGCCGTCTCCGTCCCACACCCCACCACCAGACGGGAAGACAGGCGAGGGAGGCGGTGATCACCGCCCCGCGCAGGCCGACAAACTCGGCGAGCGCGCCGAGCCCCAACGCACCGATGGCGGGGCAGGCGCGGATGATGATCCCCCAGAGTGCCAGCACGCGCCCGCGCATCGCGCCTTCGGCCGCGCCCTGAACGAGGGTCTGGATCGAAACACCGTGCACGATCTGCGCCGCCGCCGCCCCCGCTGCGCCGATCACGCCGACCGCGAAGTGGTCCGTGGCGACAAACACCAGGCCGCCCAACGCCATGGCGAGGCCCGCCCCGATGCCAATCCCGGTCAAGCCTCGCACGCTGCCGCGCGCGGCGAGCACGAGCCCCGAGACGAGCGCCCCGGCCCCCGTGGCGGAGGCGAGTACCGCCAGCCCCGCCGCTCCGCGGCCGAACACCGAATCCGCGAAGGCGGGCAGAAGCTCAAGGAAAGGCCTCGCGAACACGCCCATCAGCGCAGCGAACAGCAGGATCGGTCCGATCCCCGGATGGGCGGCGGCGTAGCGGAACCCTTCCACGGCCTCCGAACGCAGCGAGCGCATGGGCGCATGGCCGATCCGCTCATCGGGCGCAATCCGCAGAAGTGGCAGCGAGGCGGCGGCAAGCAGGTAGGCCCAAGCATTGAGCAGGATCGGCGGCACCACTCCGGCCCAGACGATCAACGCCCCCGCGATGGCGGGGCCAGCGAAACGAGCGACGTTGAAGGTGAGCGCGTTGAGGGCCACTGCCCCGGGCAGATCCTCGCGCGGCACGATGGCCGGAATCAGCGTCTGCCGCGCGGGCTGGGTGAAGGCATTCGCCACTCCGACCACGACCTCGAGCAGGATGAGGAGCGGCAGAGAGATCGCGCCCCCGACAACGAGGGCGGCGAGCGTGAAGGCTTGCACGGCCGAAACCGTCTGGCTCGCAACTGTCAGCCACACCCGATCGCTGCGGTCAGCGACCGCGCCGGCGATCGGTGCGACCAGGATTGAGGGGAAGAGGTCGGCGAAGACAACGACCGAAAGCCAGAAGGGCGAGCCTGCGAGCTCCCACGCGAGCCAACCCACGGCCACCCGCTGCGCCCACAGCCCCGTCCAGGCGACGAGCGAGCCCGCGTAGAAGATGCGGCCGTTTCGGCTGCGCAGGGTGCGGGCGAGGGAGGTGAGGCCGGAGGCCCGGCGCGGCGGCATGGTGCAAGATGGTTCCGCCCCGCAACGCCGCGCACAACCCGGCCATGTGCAGGTTCTGCCGTGAGCGCGCTGCAACCATCGCCCTGACGCCTCCCCGGTTTGCCGAAGGCCCCGCCCGCGCCTAGACCGGAGGTGTCAGAACCGCCGCGAGTCGCCCCGATGCCGAACGAGCTCACCGACATCCGCGACATCCCGCTCGCCGACGCCTTGTCCGAGCGCTACCTCGCCTACGCCCTCTCCACCATCATGAGCCGGTCCCTGCCCGATGTGCGGGATGGGCTGAAGCCTGTGCACCGGCGGCTTCTGTGGGCGATGCATCAGCTTCGCCTCGACCCGGCGTCAGGCTTCAAGAAATGCGCCCGCGTGGTGGGCGATGTCATCGGCAAGTTCCACCCCCACGGCGACGCCGCCGTATACGAGGCCCTGGTTCGGCTCGCCCAGGACTTCGCCCAGCGCTACCCGTTGGTCGAAGGCCAGGGTAACTTCGGCAACATCGACGGCGATAACGCCGCCGCTATGCGCTACACCGAGGCCCGCCTCACCGCGGTCGGTGCCGCCCTGCTCGAGGGCATCGAGGAGGACGCGGTCGATTTCCGCCCCACCTACGACGGGGAGGAGCGCGAACCGATGGTGCTGCCCGGGGCCTTCCCCAACCTGCTCGCCAATGGCGCGCAGGGAATCGCGGTGGGAATGGCGACCGCGATTCCCCCCCACAACGCAGGCGAGGTGTGTGATGCCGCGATGCACCTCATCCGCAACCCCGAGGCCACCACCACCGACCTCCTCCGCTTCGTCAAGGGCCCGGATTTCCCGACGGGCGGCGTGATCGTCGAAACCCCGGAGGCGATCGCCGCCGCCTACGGGACCGGGCGCGGCAGTTTTCGCCTGCGCGCCGCCTGGGAGGTCGAGCAAGGGAAATACGGCACCTGGCGCATCGTCGTCACCGAAATCCCCTGGCTCGTGCAGAAGGCAAAGCTGATCGCCGACATCGCCGAGGCGCTGGAGCAGAAGAAGCTCCCCTTGCTTGGTGATCTGCGCGATGAGAGCACGGAGCACGTGCGGATCGTTCTCGAGCCGAAATCGAAGACGGCCGATCCCGAACTGCTGATGGAAAGCCTCTTCCGCACCACGGCTCTCGAGACGCGCATCCCGCTCAACATGAACGTGCTCGATGCCGAGCGCACGCCGCGCGTGATGTCGCTCAAGGAGGTGCTGCGCGCCTTCCTCGACCACCGGCACGAGGTTTTGCTCCGCCGCACGCGCTACCGCCTCGCCGCCGCCGAACGGAGGCTTGAGGTGCTGGAGGGCTACCTCGCCGTCTACCTGAATCTCGACGAGGTGATCCGCATCCTGCGCAGCGAGGACGACCCGAAACCTGCGCTCATCCGCTCCTTTTCGCTCACCGACGCGCAAGCCGAGGCGATCCTCAACATGCGGCTGCGCAGCCTGCGCAAGCTCGAGGAGGTGGAGATCCGGCGCGAGCACAAGAGGGTGGCAACGGAGCGCCAGCGGCTCAAAGCGCTGCTCGATTCGGAACCTGAGCGCTGGCGCGCGATTGCGGAGGAACTGGCCGACATCAAGGCCCGGTTCGGCTCAGGCCCCTTGGGCGATCGTCGCACCCGCTTCGCCCAAGCCCCCGCCGCGCGGGCGGAGGTGGTGGTCGAAGCGCTTGCGGTGCGC
>CALBEG010000184.1 GCA_937927455.1 uncultured Elioraea sp.
CTGCGCCGTCGTCTGCTGCCAGTCCATCCACTGGTCGGCGAGTGCTCGGGCGCGCGCATCCTGAGGCCAGAGCCCCGTGTGGGTTCCGTAGGCGTAGCCGAGATAGCGAAGGATGGCATTGCTTTCCCAGAGGACAAACCCGTCCTCCTCCAGCACCGGGATGAGCCCGTTCGGGTTCATGGCGAGGAAGTCCGGATCCTTCACCCGGCCAAAGGGCCCGCCGGCGTCGATCCGCTCATAGGCAAGAGCGAGCTCGTCGCACGCCCAGAGCACCTTCATCACATTGATCGAGTTGGTTCGTCCCCAGATCCGGCGCATTGCTTCTCCCTCCCCGCTGTTTGGAGCATGGAAGGGCTCAGCCGGCTCGTCCAGTGTGCCCGCGGTCGTGCGAAAGGAGCTGGTCGATGCGTATGAGAACGACCCTCGTGCTGGCCGGTGCCGGCGCCGCTCTCGCGCTCGCCCTGGCCTACACGGCTGAACATTTGGCTGGTCTCAGGCCCTGCCCGCTCTGTCTCCTGCAGCGCTGGCCCTATTGGCTGGTGTTAGGGGTCGCTTTGGTTGGTCTGATCGCACCGGCGCGCGTCGGCGGCATCGCGCTCGTGGTCGCGACGGCGCTCTTTTTCAGCAACGCTGGCCTGGCCGCCTTTCACGCCGGGGTCGAGTGGCGGCTTTGGCCGTCTCCCTTCGCCGCTTGCGCGGCTGAGGGAATCGGCACGGCACGGACGGTGGAGGATCTCCTACGCACCCTTCCCCCCGTTGCTGCCGTGCCGTGCGACGAGCCGGCTTTGCGCGTGCTGGGCCTGTCGATGGCTGGCTGGAACGCGCTTTATGCGCTGGCGGTCGCGGCAACCCTTACCATCTCGCTGTGGCGAAACAGGAGAGAGGCATGAACGACGCGAGCTTCCTTGGCACCGACGAAGCGCGCCCGACCGGGCGGTTGCCTGGAGACCCGAAAGCGGAGGAGCTGGTGCATCGCATCATCCGGGTCGATCACGCCGGCGAATATGGGGCGGTGCGGATTTACGCCGGCCAGCTCGCGGTGCTCGGGCACACCGACAAAGCGGCTCTGCTTGAGCACATGGCGGAGCAGGAGAGAGGCCACCTGGAAACCTTCTCGCGCCTCGTCGTCGAGCGCGGTGTGCGCCCGACCGCGATGCTGCCGCTCTGGCATGTCGCCGGCTACGTGCTCGGCGCGACCACGGCGTTGCTCGGACCTCGCGCCGCCATGGCGTGCACGGTGGCGGTGGAAGAGGCGATCGACGAGCATTACCGAGACCAAGCAGAGGCGCTCGGCGAGGATGAGCGCGAGTTGCGCGAGACCATCGAACGGTTTCGCGCCGAGGAACTTGAGCATCGCGACATTGGGCTCGCGCACGAGGCGGAACTCGCCCCGGCCTATCGCCTTCTCTCTGCCATCATCAAGGCCGGCTGCCGGCTTGCGATCCGCATCAGCGAACGGGTCTAACGCCTCGCCCCACTCACCTTAGGGGTGGGGCCAGTCGGCGCGTTCGAAGCGCTGCACCTCAAGCAGGTATCCTGCCGGGTCGCGGAAGAAGAAGTGATAGACGCGGTAGGTCTCCGAGAGCGATGGCGGCTCCGCGATCGCCACCCCGCGCGCACGAAGCCTTGTGTACCACTCATCGACGTCGTCGGTCACGAAGGTGAACACCACCCCGCCGACGGCGCGTGGGTTGTCGGTGGCGCGCGGGGCGCGTGCGCGGCAGATGCCAAGGAAGGCGCGCGCCCCGGCTGCGGCCTCGTAAATGCGGCACGTGCCCTGATCCTGCACCAGCGGCAGGCCAAGCACCTCTTCATAAAAGCGCCAACTCTCTTCAGCCGGATCGGCGTAGAGGAATGTGACAGCCTGAGAAAATTGCACCATGGGAGGTTCCGGTTCGGCGAGTTGGCGACGGCTCTCAAGAGAGCGATGACGCGGAAAGTTCGTCAAACATTCATGCGTATGCAAGGCGTGGGATGTATTTTCCGCACCGGATCCGTTCCGACAATTTCAGGGGAGCGATCATGCGCGCACCGCTGTTCGCCACCGCGTGTGTTGCCTCACTGGAGGCCGCTTCCGCCGCCACTCTGGTCGGCTACGCCGTGTTGCCGGCTGACACGTTCTCGCCAGGCCCGACCTCAGGCCAATTTATTGGCCGTGCCAACGGACGGACGCCGCCCTTCCTCGATCGCCAGCCTGTGCAGGGCGTGTCGGCAATCGACCGCGGTCCTGTACCCGGCAGCTGGATCGTGATGCCGGACAACGGCTTCGGCGCTCAGGACAACTCCGCTGACGTCGTCTTGAGACTGTACGGTGTGAAGCCTGACTGGAGCAGCGGGCACGTGTATCCAGTCGACATTCGCACGGGGGACGTGTTGCCAGACTTCGGGCCGCGCAGCTTCATCGACCTATCCGACCCGAACCGGCTGCTGCGCAGCCCGCTGCAGGCGGACCTCGACCGCTAGTATGGGCGCCCCGATGCACCTTTGGTCGATTCTACAATTAAAGCGCAGCGTCTGCTGACCGGGGCGGATTTTGATATCGAATCGTTTCGCGTTGATCATATGGGCCGCTTCTGGTTCTCCGACGAGTTTGGCCCTTTTCTTTTCAAGACCGACGCGAACGGCGTCGTGCTCGGCCCGGAGATCGGCATTCCCGGCGTGTTCGCGCCGCAGAACCCGTTCCGCGGCGACACGCCGCCCAACCTGCGCAGTTCGGGTGGGCTAGAGGGCCTCGCGATCAGCCCCGATGGCAAGACGCTTTATCCGCTGCTTGAGGGCGTGGTCGCCGGCGACCCCGCGAACACACTTCGTCTGTATGCCTTCGATGTCGACAGCGAAACCTTCGCGCCGGGATATTGGCTCTACCCGTTGACCGGCGGGGTGGCGATTGGCGACCTGACGGCAATCGACGACAACCGTTTTCTGGTGATCGAGCGCGACAACCGCCGAGGACCAGCTGCACAGGTCAAGCAAATCTTTTCCATCGATCGACGGGAGTTTGACGAGGTCGACGGTCAGCGGATCCTGCGCAAGTCGCTCCTCGTCGACCTGCTCGACATCCGTGACCCTCTCGATCTCGACGGCGATGGCTCGACCGCGTTCCGTTTCCCTTTCAGCGCTATCGAGGCCGTCGCCATTGTTGACCCTTTCCACCTCGTGGTAGCGAACGATAATAACTATCCGTTCAATGCAACACGCCGCGCGGGCGTGCCGGACAACACGGAGTTCATCCTGCTGCGTGTCGACCGGCCTCTGGTCGATGTGCCTGAGCCGGCGATGGGGCTTGCGCTTCTCGGTCTTGGCGCACTTGGCCTCAGCGTCGGCCTGCGGCGCCGCGTGTGACGTCGGGGCGGGTGGCGAGCGTCTCGCTTGCCACCCCTCAACCGTGATTTCGTCTCTCACTCCTCCTTGTAACCATACGTCGGCAAGCCCTGCTCTGCCCCGTAGTACTTGTAGGGGAGGAACTTGCCGGACATGGTGATCTTGACGCGATCGCCCTTCTCGTGCGGCAGGCGTTCGATCTCCATGTCGAAGTCGATCGCGCTCATGATGCCGTCGCCGAACTCCTCCTCGATCAGGACCTTCCACGCGGGCCCGTTCACCATGACGAGCTCGTAGAAGCGGTAGATCAGCGGGTCGGTCGGAGGCATCAGGGTGCCGCGCATCGGCACCTCGTTTAGCATCCTCTCCTCGATCTCGGAGAGACCGAACAGCACCGCCGCCTTCTTCGCCAGGGGCTTGACGAGCTTCATCTGGCCCAGGAGCGCGCCGACGATCAGCACCGGCGAAACCCCGCCGATCTGCTCGCAGATGTATTTCCAGCTCCAGCCTTTCTCGCGCTTTATGTCGAGAATCTTCTCGGTCAGTTGCGCGCGCGTCATTGCTTTTGGTCTCCTCTGGCTCGGTGTGTTGCGGGGGTGAAGGCTCAGGCGGGAACGGCCGGCCGGACTTCGGGTATGCGTCGCGGGTCCCAGCCGGAAGGCATGGTCTCAGCGAGCCGCTTTGAACGGTCGACCAGGAAGTCGAGGATGTGATTGCGAAGTTCCGCGTAGCCCGGAAGGTGGTGCACATCATGGCGGGTGCGCGGGCGCGGCAGGGTATTCACTACGACTTCGGCGATCTTGGCGTTCGGCCCGTTTGTCATCAACAGGATGCGGTCGGCGAGCAGGATCGCCTCATCGACGTCGTGGGTGATCATGAACGCCGTTAGCTTCGTCTCGGCGACGATCCGGTTCACCTCATCCTGCAGCATGCCACGCGTGAGGGCATCGAGGGCGGAGAAGGGCTCATCCATCAGCAGGATCTTTGGCTGTACGGAGAGCGCACGCGCGATGCCTACGCGCTGCTTCATACCGCCGGAGAGCTGGGCGGGTTTCTTTCCGGCTGCGGCCGAAAGGCCGACGAGGTCAATCCAGCGCTGACACTCTTCCGCCACCTGAGCCCGCGACCAGCCAGGATGCCGGCTGCGCACAGCGAAGGCGATATTCTCCCCGGCTGTCAGCCAGGGCAGGAGCGCGTGGCTTTGGAAGATCACGGCGCGGTCGAGCGATGGCCCGTCGATTTCCCGCCCCGCCACCACCACCGCACCTTCGGAGGCCCGATCAAGCCCGGCGAGGATGTTCAGGATCGTCGTCTTGCCGCAGCCGGAATGGCCAATCAGGCAGACGAACTCCCCTTCCTCAATGCCGAACCATACGTTCTCGAAGACGGTCTGCGGCGGGCCTCCGTGGGTGCTCGGAAAACGCCGCGCGATCCCCTCGACGCTGACGAACGCGCGCCCCATCCTCCGCCTCATTCCTGATAGGATACCGCGCGGGTCGCCATCGCCAGCAGCTGGTCAAGCACCATACCGACGAGGCCGATGACCAGGATCGCGGTAAGGATGTCGGCGAGCGAGAGATTGTTCCACTGGTTCCACACGAAGTAGCCAATCCCCGTGCCGCCGACGAGCATCTCGGCGGCGACGATGACAAGCCAAGCGATGCCGATGGAGATGCGCGTCCCGGTCATGATGGTCGGTGCTGCGGCGGGCAGGATGACGCGGAAGGCGGTGCGCCACGTCGAGCACTCGAGCGTGCGCGCGACGTTCAGCCACTCGCGCCGCACCGAGGCCACGCCAAAGGCCGTGTTGATCAGCATCGGCCAGATCGAGCAGATGAAGATGACGAAGATCGAACTCACCGCGCTGTCCTTGATGGTGTAGAGCGCGAGCGGCATCCAGGCGAGAGGGCTGATCGGGCGCAGCACTTGGATGAACGGATTGAGCGCGCCGTAGAGCAGCGGGCTCATGCCGATGACGAAACCGAGCGGAATCGCAACGAGCGCGGCGATCCCGTACCCGGTGAGCACGCGCCCGAGCGAGTAGGCGAGCTGCACGCCGATGCCCTGGTCGTTGGTGCCGCGCACATAGAAGGGATCGGTGAGGTGCTCGAGAATACGCGCCCCTACCTGCAGCGGAGAAGGGAAGGGGGTCTGCCCTCCGCTCGCCGCCGCGGCACCGACGAGAGCGGCGTATTCCGGATCGACGACCGCGTCGCCAGCCCCCGAGGTGAGCGAGGACAACTGCCAGATGCCGATGAAGAGCGCCAGCAGCAGCGCGGAGAGGGTGAGCGAGGCGAGGGGGCGTGCGGCGCGCATCGCGGTGTCAGGTTCGTCGGATGGCGAAGGACGCGAGGTAGCCCTCGGGATCGGCCGGGTCGAAGGTTCTGCCCATGATCACGTGCGTTCGGGTCGTCTGTTCGGGCGGTCTGAGGCCAAGCTCGCGCATCGCCTTCGCCGTATCGGTGGCGAGAAAAACCTGTTCCGCGATCTGGGCGTAGTTGACGTCGCCGCGGATCTGGCCCCAACGCTTCATCTGAGTCAGGATCCAGATCGCCATGGAGTGCCAGGGGAAGGGATCGAAATCGATCCGGTTCGGCACGCGCTGCACCCGCCCCAGCCCATCCGCGAATGTGCCCGTCAGCACCTGCTCCACCACCGTCACCGGCTGGTTCAGGTAGTTCTGGGCCGAAATGGCGGCCGCCACCTCGCGCCGGTTGGCGGGGTTCGAGGCATAGGCCGTCGCTTCGATGATGGCACGCAACAACGCATGATAGGTGTTCGGGGTATCGTTGATGAAGGCGCGGCTCACCGCGAAGGCGCAGCACGGGTGCCCATCCCACAGCTCCCGCGTGAGCAGGTGGATGAAGCCGACACCGTCGAACACCGCACGCTGGTTAAAGGGGTCGGGGCCGAGGAAGCCGTCGATGTTGTCGGCCCGGAGATTGGCGACCATTTCCGGCGGCGGAACGGCGCGGATCTGAATGTCGCGATCGGGATCGAGCCCGGCTTCAGCGACGTAATAGCGCAGAAGGTAGTTGTGGATCGAGAAGTCGAATGGCACGGCGAAGCGGAAGCCGCGCCAGCCCTTCGGGTCGCGCCGGTCGCGATGCTTGTTGGCGAGCGTGATAGCCTGGCCGTTGATGTTCTCCACGGCCGGCATCGTCCACGGAATCGGGTTCGAACCCGCGCCGAGGGTGATGGCGAGCGGCATCGGCGAGAGCATGTGCGCGGCGTCATATTCGCGATTGATCGCGCGGTCGCGGATCACTGCCCACCCGGCGGTGCGGATCACCTCCACGTTCAGCCCGTGCTTGGCGTAGAACCCCATCGGGTGCGCCATGATGATGGGGGTGGCGCAGGTGATCGGGATGAAGCCGATCTTGAGGTTGCGCTTCTCGACCGCGCGCGGTGCCTGCGCAAAGGCCTCCTTCGCGGCGTCGAGCGGGAAGACGGTGGCGAGCGCCGACGCGGCCGTCGCCTTGCCAACAAGGCTCAGGAACGCGCGCCGCCGTGCCTCGGTGCCGAACACCGCTTTGGTGACCGCGGTCTCGACGATGCGGGCGGAGAGGGCCTCCACGTCGGTCGCGTTGGGCTCCGGTGCGGCCGCGACAGGCTCGCAGGCCAAGGCGCGGTCGTGCTCGGCCTGGGAGGCGTGCCGGCCGCAGCTGCAGCCCCAGAGCGCCGTCTTCGGGTCGAAAGGATCGGCGAAAGGTCCCGCCATGAGGTCTCTCCTCTCCGCTGCGTTGCGCGCGGCGCCCGCGCCAAGCCGTCCTGGCTCATGCGTCCTGCGCCCCACGTTCCGCCTATGCGGCTGACCTCAGTACGTGCGAAGGGCATGCCAGACGAGGCATGTGCAAGATCTTCCCAGGGTCTTATCCGCAGGCGCGCATCGGGGTGCGCCCGTTTTTTGGGCACTCTGACGCCCCAGCAGGCGAGGGAACGGCGCTTTCCCACGGACGCGGCACAGGGTTCGGACGAGTCCCGTTTTTCCTTGCCATGACGCGCGCGCTCTCGCTCCACGGTCACGCCCCGCGTCCGTCCCGTTTCGCCCTCGTGGTGGACAGCCGCCTTGCTGCTCTGCCAACCTCCCCGAGGCAATGTCTGTTCGCAGCACTCCGATGCACGCTCTGTCAGCCCTGATTGTTGCTCTGGTCGTCTGGTTGGCTCCGCCAGCGGCATCGGCGTTCGAAATTCCCGGCCTGGCCGCCGACTCCTCAGCCTACGCCCGCACCCTGACGCCGCGTGCTCCAGCCACTGCCGAGGCGCGCGCCGCCGCTGACCGCCGCATCGACGCCGCCATCGCGCGGAACGACTGGGCAGAGGCCGTACGCGCTCTCGAGGCCCGCATCGCGCTCGGCGAGGTGACCGATCGTCACTGGCTCCGGCTTGCGGAAGCCTGGACGCGGCGCACCCCGCCTGACGCGAACCGCGCCCTGCAGGCCGCCTGGCAGGCGTTCATGATGGTGCCGGCGGGGGTGCCGGAAATCCCCTCCCTTCTGCGCCTTGCCGACATCCTCGCCGGCCCGGCCGGGCGCCCCGAGCTCGCCATCGAGGCGATGGCCGCGGTCATCGAACGCGATCCGGCGAATGCCGCGCACCGCCAGCGTCTCGCCGAACTCAGGCGCGCGGTTGGCATCATGGTGCGCGGAGTCACGGCGGAGGCGGAGACCGACCCGCCGCGGGCGTGCATCGCCTTCTCCGACGCGCTGTCGCCGCGCCGCGACATCGCTTGGGCTGATTGGGTGAGGGTCGAACCGGCCGCCTCTGTTGCCGTTGTGGGGGAAGACAATCGCCTGTGCATTGTTGGTCTCGCCCATGGCCGCACCTGGCGGCTGAGCCTGCGCGAGGGGCTGCCCGGGGCGGATGGGGCGAGCCTGCGCCGCCCCGCCACCCTCGAGGTGACAATCCCGGACCGGCAGCCGCGCGTCGTGCTGCAGTCAGGGGCCTTCATCCTGCCGCGCGGCGAGGCCCCGCGTCTGACCATCGGTACCGTCAATCTCTCCGCTGTCGCCATTCGCTTGTACCGCGTTCCGGAGCGCGGGATCACGGGCCAGATCGGCGAGGACGGTCCGGCCTTTCGCCCCCTGTCCTCCTGGGTGGCCCGCGAACTGGCGACTGCGCGCGCGCGCTTGGTGTGGGAGGGCACGTTGGCGATCCCGTCGTGGCAGCGCAACGAACTCGCCCGCACGGTGCTCGACCTCTCGCCCATGCTCTCCGGCGTTGGACCGGGACTGTTCGCCCTCACGGCCGCTCCCGGCGACGGTACGCCTTGGCCGGAGTGGAGCGACCTCGCCACGCAATGGTTCATTGTGACCGACATCGGCCTTGCGGTTCTTCGGGGCGCAGATGGCCTGACGGTTCTCGCGCGCGCGCTGTCCGATGCGCGTCCTCTTGCCGGGCTCAGGGTCGCCTTGATCGCCCGCGACAATGAGGAGCTCTCCGTCGTCGAAACCGATGCCGAGGGGGTAGCGCGCTTTGCCGCCCCGTTGCTGCGTGGCCGGGGCGGGGCGGCGCCGCGGCTGGTTTCGGCACGGGCGGCTGAGGGCGACTTCGCCGTGCTCGACCTCGATCGCGCCGCCTTCGACCTTTCCGACCGCGGGGTGGAAGGAAGGGCACACCCGGGCCCGCTCGATGCGTGGCTGTGGACCGAGCGCGGCATCTATCGGCCGGGCGAGACGGTCCACGTGCTCGCCCTCCTGCGCGATGCCGCCGGCGATTCGGCCGATGTCCCGCTGACGCTTCGCCTGCGTCGCCCGAACGGGACTGTCGCTGCCGAGGCCGTGCCGCGGCCGGACCCGGCGGGGGGGCGCGTCTGGTCGGTTCCGCTCTCCCCAGGCGCAGCCCAGGGAGCCTGGACCATCGAGGCCTTCGCCGACCCTGCCGCAGCGCCGATCGCCCGTGCCACCCTCACCGTCGCCGATTTCGTGCCCGAACGCTTGGCCGTGGACATCGGCTCTGCCCCGGGCCCCCTTGTGCCCGGCACCCCGCTCTCCCTGCCGGTCACCGCCCGCTTCCTCTACGGGCCTCCGGCAGCCGGCCTGCCGGCGCGCGGCGAAATCGTCATCACCCCCGACCCCGAGCCCTTCCCGCAACTCGCCGAGTGGCGTTTCGGCCTGGTCGAGGACACTCCAGACACGATCCGCGAGGAGCTCGCTCTCGCGGACACCGATGCCCAGGGCCAAACGACGGCCACCCTCCTCCTTCCGCGCGCGCCTGACACCACGCGTCCTCTGCGTGCGACGGTTTCGGTGGAGGTGAGCGAGCCGGGCGGGCGGCCCTCGCGCGCCCGGATCAGCCTTGCCGTGCGCAGCCAGCCGATCCTGATCGGGCTCCGTCCCCGATTTGCAGCGGGGGCGGTTCCTGAAGGAGAAGAGGCGGCCTTCGACATCGCTGCCTTCGACGCCGAGGGCCGGCCGATCGCGCGGCAGGGGCTGCGCCTGCGATTGGTGCGCGAACGGCCCGACTGGAGGGTGGTGATCCGCGACCGCCTTGCGCGCTACGAGACGGTGTGGCGTGACGAGCCCCTGGAGGCGACCTCGCTTGCCGTCGCCCCTGATCAGCCGGTGCGGTTCTCCCGCCGCCTGGAGTGGGGACGCTACCGGCTCGAGGTCGCCGACCCAGCCTCGCTTGCTGCCACCTCGGTGCGCTTCCGTGTCGGCTTCGTCAGCGTCGCCGGGGGGGGAGAGACGCCCGACCTGCTCGACGTCGCCGCGGACCGCGCATCCTACAGCCCCGGCGAGACGGCGCGGGTGCGGATCGAGGCGCCCTTCTCAGGCACGGCCACCGTGCTGGTGCTGACCGATCGCGTGCACACCGTGCGCACGCTTGCCGTGCCGCGGGGCGCGACCACAGTGGACATTCCGGTCGATCGCGCCTGGGGGCCTGGCGCCTATGCTGCAGCGATGCTGGTGCGCGGCCGCAACGAGGCCGGCTCCGGCCCCGTGCGGGCGCTTGGCCTTGCCTGGCTCGGCATCGACCCCGCGCCGCGCACCCTGCCGGTCGCGATCGAGGCACCGACGCTCCTTCGCCCCCGCAGCACGGTCGAGGTCATGGTGCGCACGGCACCCGGCGCACAGGTCGCGCTCGCCATGGTGGACGAGGGCATCCTTCGCCTCACCGGCCATGCCGTCCCTGACCCGGCCGGGTGGTTCACCGCCAAACGCCGTCTCGGCCTCGACATGCGAGATGATTACGGGCGCCTGATCCTGCCCGCCGAAGGCGAAGCAGGAATCCTCCGCCAGGGCGGAGACGAGGACGATGCCGGCGCGGGCCTGCCCGCTCTGCCCTTCGCCATCGCCAGCCTGTTCGACGGGCCTAGGGCGGCGGACGCAGCGGGGGTGGCGCGCTTCCGCTTCGAGGTGCCGGACGTGAACACGGCACTCCGCCTCGCCGCCATCGCCTGGGAAGCGGCGCGCACGGGAGCGGCCGCGCAGTCCGTTCCGGTGCGCGATCGTCTCGTTGCCGAACCGGCCTTGCCGCGCTTCCTTGCCCCGGGTGACGAGGCGCGCATCCGCATCTCCCTGCACAATGTCGAGCTGCCGGCGGGGACGGTGCGCGTCTCTCTCGCCGCTGATGGGCCGCTTGCCATCGACGGCACCACACAGGCGGTCGAGCTCGCTCAGGACGCACGGGCGCGCGCCCTGTTCGGTCTGCGCGGCACCGGTGTTGGGGTGGGCACGCTTCGGCTGATGGCGGAGGGGCCTGACGGGTTTTCCGCCAGCCGCGTCTTCTCGCTCGCGGTGCGGCCTGCCCGCCCGCTCGAGACAACGCTCAGCCGGCGCGAACTCGCTCCCGGGGCGAGCCTTGAGCTAGCGGCGGACTCGCTCGCCCGTTTCATACCCGGAACTGCGCGCGCGAGCGTGACCGTCAACACCGCCTCGCCCGTGGACGCTGCCGCGCTTTCCCGTGCGCTGGAGGTTTGGCCCTACGCCTGTCTGGAGCAAGTGGTCAGCCAGGGCCTGCCGCTCGTTTTCTTCGGCGAGGAAAGCCCGCTCGCCGCCGACCGGCGTGCGCGGCTCGAGGCTGTCGTGCGCAGTGTGCTGGACAAGCAACGGTTCGACGGCGGCTTCGGCCTCTGGAGTGCCGGCGACCCGGCCGAGCCTTGGCTGACCGCCTACGCTGTCGAGTTCCTCGTCCGCGCCCGTGCTGCCGGCGTGTCGGTGCCGGAGGCCGCGTTCGGCTCCGCCTTGCGCTGGCTTGCTGAGTTTACCGACGAGCCGGCGAACGAGCCATGGCCACGCGCCGCGCAGGCCTATGCGCTCTACGGCCTGGCGCTTGCCGGCCGCCCGCGACCGGGGGCGGCGCGCGTTCTGGCCGACCAGGGCGCCGGACGGCTGCCCACGCCCTTGGCGCGCGGTCTGCTCGGCGCCGCGCTGCTGCGCCAGGGGGACGCAGGTCGCGGGGAGGCCCTGTTGCGCGAAGCGGTCGCCGACCCGAGACGCGAACCGTTCGCGCAGGACTACGGGTCGACGGTGCGCGATACCGCCATGCTGATCGTGCGCGTGCGCGAGAGCGGGGTGGCAGCCGATCGCACGTCCCGGCTGATCGACCTCTTGCCCGCCGATGCCGTGCACCCCGCACGCACCAGCACGCAGGAGCAGGCCTGGCTGGTTGCGGCCGCCGCCGTGCTGGGACGCGACGGCACGCCTGTCCCGCTTGCCATCGACGGAGAGGAGCGTGCTCCCGCCGTTCTGACGACCGTGCTGCGTGCGCCGACGGACCTTCCGCTCAGCCTGCGCAATCTTGGCCAGCGTCCGATCTTCGCTTCCGTGGCCTTGAGCGGCATTCCCGTCCAGCCAGCGGGTGCGGCACGCGACGGGCTGGTGGTGCGGCGGAATTTCCTCAACCGCAACGGCACCCCGGTGAACCTGGATGCGTTGAGGCAGAACGACGTGTTCATCCTGGTCATTGAAGGCCGAGCGGAAACCCGCCTCGCTCACCAGGCCTTGCTCGTACACGGGCTTCCGGCCGGCTGGGAACCGGAGCCCGCCCGCCTCGGCCCAGGAGATGTGCCGGCCTTCCCCTTCCTCGGCGAACTCACGCGCGCCCGCTCCGTCGCCCTGCGCGATGACCGCTTGGTGGCGCAGCTCGACCTCACGCCCGAGGAGCCGTCGTTCAAGCTTGCCTTCCTCGTCCGCGCGGTCACGCCCGGCCGGTTTGAACTTCCTGGCGCACTCCTGTTCGACATGTACAAGCCGCGGTTTTTCGCGCGTCAGGCCACGGGACGGATCGCGGTCGCACCGGCCGACTGAGATGCGCCGCATCGCGGCGATCCTGGTCGGTCTCGGTCTGGTCGCTGGTGGGCTCGTCGCGTTCGATCGCGCCGTCCCGCCAGATCTGTCGCGCGCTCTCACCCTCTCGGCTGAACTCCTGGATCGCGAAGGCGGCTTGCTTGCCGTCCGCCCGGCTCAGGGCGGAGTGTGGCGGATGCGCACAACAGTGCGGGATGTCCCCCCTCTCTTCGTCGAGATGCTGCTCGCGCGCGAGGACCGCCGTTTTCGCTCCCACCCCGGGGTCGATCCGCTTGCCCTGGCGCGCGCCGTGCTGCAGGCAGTCCGCCACGGCCGCATTGTCTCGGGTGGCAGCACGCTCACCATGCAGGTTGCCCGGCTGCTCGAGCCCCGGCCGCGCACTCTCGGCGCGAAGGCGATCGAAATCCTCCGCGCCCTGCAGCTCGAGGCGCGTTTCAGCAAGGACGAGGTTCTCGGCCTCTGGCTCACCCTTGCGCCCTATGGCGGCAATCTCGAAGGGGTTCGCGCAGCCTCCTACGCGTTCTTCGGCCGCCCGCCGAGCGCCCTCAATGCGGGCGAACTCGCCCTGCTTGTGGCCCTGCCGCAACGGCCGAGCGCCCTTCGCCCAGATCGCCACCCCGAGCGCGCGGCGAGGGCGCAGGCGCGCGTGCTCGCCCTTGCTCGGGAGGCCGGTTTGCTCAGCGAGGCCGAAGCAAGAGGAGTCGGTCCCCTGCCCGAGACCCGCCTCGCCATGCCAGCCCGTGCGCGTCACCTTTTCGCTCGCGCGGCTGACAAAGCCGGTTCGCGCCTCGCCACCACCCTCGAAGCCCCGCTGCAGGCGGCGCTCGAACGCCTCGCCGAGGAGGAGGCGACGGGGTTCGACCCGCGCGCCAACCTCGCCGTGCTAGTGCTGCGCAACGCTGACCGCAGCGTGGCCGCCGCGCTGTGCGGTCTGCCAGGGGAGGCCCGGGCCGGCGCCCTCGACCTTTGCCGGGCCGTGCGCTCGCCCGGGTCGGCGCTGAAACCCATTCTGTTCGCACTCGCTATCGATGCGGGCTTGCTTCGCCCGGAAACGCGCATCTCAGACCTGCCGCAACGCTTCGGGGCTTACGCGCCGGAGAACTTCGCGCGCGATTTCGCGGGCGACCTCACCGCCCGGGATGCGCTTCGCCTCTCCCTCAACGTGCCGGCGGTTGCGGTGGCGGATGCCTTGGGCCCGCTTGCCTTCCTCGCCGCGTTGAAGACCGCTGGCATCGAGACGCGGCTCCCGGCGGGCGGCGCGCCTGGCCTGCCGGTGGCGTTGGGGGGCGTCGGCATCACGCTCGAGGACCTGGTCGCACTGACGGCGGCCCTTGGCGACGGCCGGGCCGGAAGGGTGGTCTGGCGCGCCGGCGAAAGGGGTACGCTGCGCGCCTTGGTCTCGCCAGCGGCCGCTGGAGCGGTGCGCGCGATTCTCGCCGCGAGCCCCGTCCCGCAAGGATTTCCGCCGCAGGCAAGCCCGCCGCGCTACGCCTGGAAGACTGGCACCTCCTGGGGCCACCGAGATGCCTGGGCAGTGGGCATGTCCGCCACCCACACGATCGGCGTCTGGGTCGGGCGGCCGGACGGCACGCCACTGCCCGGCGAGACGGGGCGTCGGCTTGCCTTGCCGCTGCTGCTGCGCGCCTTCGCCCTGATGCCCGACCCGGGCCCTTTGCCGCAGGCAGAACCCCTGCCGCCCGCTCCTGCCTTGGCGAGGCTCGGGGCGAGAGAGGCCGATCGGCTTCGTCTCGTCTTTCCTCCTCCTGGAGGCCAGCTCGCCCTGGGCCGCGCCGTCACGCTCCGCGCAGCGGGCGGGCAAAGGCCGCTCACCTTCCTCGTTGACGGCGCTCCCGTCGCGAGCGAGCGGCATCGCCGCGACGCGCTCTGGCTTCCCGCCTCGCCTGGCGCCTATCGTGTGACGGTGATCGATTCGTCGGGAGTGGCCGCCTCGGCCGACATCCGGGTTCGCTGAAGGGTGGCCAGCACCGCGTCCTTGGCGTTCGCCGTCCGTCCCCGCGTGCTCGGCAGGCTGATCGGCCGCGCGGGCCTGCTGCTGACCGGCATCAACGCGCCTCTTGTGCTGATCTCTGCGGCCGATGGTGAATGGATCGGCGCGGCGGCGCACGCCGCGGTTGTCGCCGTCCTGCTCGGTCTTTGGGCGGTGCTGTCGCGCGGTCAGCCCGCCCCCGTGCCGCAGACGAACGAGGCGATGGCGCTTTCCGTCTGCGCCTTCCTGCTCGCTTCGCTTGCGCTCGCCCTGCCTTGGTGGGCAGAGGGCGTGCCGCTGATCGATGCCGTGTTCGAGGGTGTCTCGGCGGTGACCACCACCGGCCTCTCAACCCTCGATTCGGTCGAGAACAAGCCCTGGTCCTTCCTTTTCGCCCGCGCCTGGGGGCAGTGGTCGGGCGGGCTGATGGTCGTCCTGCTCGCCCTGTTCCTCACGCTTGAGCGCGGCGCAGTGGCCGGGCGTTGGCTCTCCTACCAGCTCACGTCGGAGGAGGTGATGCTGGGCGCGCGCGCCTGGATGCGCACGATGGCGGTCGTCTACGCCGGGTTGACGGTCCTTGCCATCCTCGCCCTGCTCGCTGCAGGGCTCGATGCCGGAGATGCGCTGCTGCACGGCTTGACGGCGGTCTGCGGCGGCGGTTTCGCAGCCGATGATTCCTCGATCGGCGGTGTTGGCGGGCGTGCGGTTCAGACGGTCGCCATGGTCGCTGGCACGCTCGGTGCCGTCTCCTTCCTGATCTGGCCGCAACTGCGGCGCGGCAGGTGGCGTGTGGTGCTCGGTGCGCCGGAACTGCGCGCCTTTATCGCCTTCTGCCTCGTCGGGTTTCTGCTGCTCCTCCTCACGATGACGCGGCTTTCCGGGCTGCCGCTGCGCGAGGCGGCGTGGGATGCGTTCCTGATGTCGCTGTCCTGTCAGGCGACCACGGGCTTTTCGACTCTCGACCTCGGCTCGCTCGATGCGGTGTCGAAACTCATCATGGTCGTGCAGATGATCTTCGGCGGCGACACGGCCTCCACGGCGGGCGGCATCAAGATGTTCCGCGTGCTCGGCATGGGCAGATTGGTGCGTGATGCGATCTCCCGCACCGCTCTTGCGCCGCACGCCGTGATCACCACCCGCTCCGGTGAGGCTGACGCGATCCGCGGCACCGCCACCGTCGTCACCCTGTTCACCCTCATGCTCATCCTGCTGTGGGCGATCCTGCTTGCCGGCCATCATGCTCCGGTCGATGCCCTGTTCGATTGTGCCTCGGCGCTTTCCACCTGCGGAGCCTCCGTCGGGGTCGCCTCGCATGGCCTCGGGGCGCCCTTCAAGACGGCGCTGATCCTCGGCATGCTGATGGGGCGGCTCGAAATCGTCGCCGTGCTTGTGCTTCTCTATCCGCGAACCTGGATCGGACGGCGGCAAAGCGCGGGAGTGTGAGTATGCGGGTGGTGATCGTCGGCGCCTCCAATCTGGCCGTTGCTACCGCGCAGGCACTGATCCGTCGCGGCCACGAGGTGGTGATTGTCGAGCGGAACCGGGCACGCATCGAGGAGCTGGGCGAACGTCTTGATGCCGCCTTCGTCGCCGGAGACGGCAACCGCCCTTCCATCCTGCGCGAGACGGCCCCCGAGGAATGCGAGGCTCTGATCGCGCTGACGAGCGGCGATCAGGACAATATCCTCGCTGCCCTGGTCGGACGCTCCGTCGGCTTCGCGCGCGTCTTGCCGAAGGTTTCGGACCCCGAACTGGAGAATGTCGCCCTCGAGGTCGGGCTGTCCGAACTCCTCGTTCCTGATCGCACCATGGCGCAGGCGATCGTCGACCGCCTGGAGGGTGGAGCGGGAGCGGGGGCGGAGCAGATGATCCCGCCCGGGTTCCGCCTCTTCACCTTCGTCGCCACCCAGGAAGACGCGGATGGCAACTGCCTAAAGGATCTGCCGCGGGGCGTGAAGCCACTCGCCATCTTCCGCGGAGAAGCGTGTGTTCTGCCGTCTGAGACGGACGCCGTGCACCCCGGGGATCGCATTCTTCTTCTTCTTCCTGCGGAACGTTACGATGACATTCTGGCCAAGCGCGCCAAACGCAAGGCCAAGGTGTAAAGGCGACGAAACGCGGTCAGTTGGACGCGGGGGCGGTGGCGAACACCAGCCCGCCGCGCGTCGCAATCCTGCCCTCGGCGGCAAGCAAGGCGCGCTGCGCTGAGACGGCGGCGCGCGCGTCCTCGCCAACGCCAAGCAGCCTCAGTGCCGCCGTGTCCAGGGCCTCGGCAACGACTCCCCCTTCCGCCGCCTCCAGCGCAGCGCACAAGGCGGCTCGGATCTCCTCAGGCGGCAGCCAGGTCGGACGGCGCCACTCGGGCGGTAGGGCGCTGCGGTTGCGCACCATCACGGGGCCGTCCGCGGCTCGCCAGAACGGGTGGGCGGCGACGAGCCCTTCGAGTTCGGCGCCGAGGCGCAAGGCTTGCTCGAGTGCCGCCCGCGTCGTTGCGGGTGCCTGTGTCAAGCCCCAAAGGTCGAGTGCGCGTGCGATGACGGCCTCAGTGTGGATCGGCCCTTCCGCGCGCACGATTTCGGCAAGGATGCGCGCGAGCCGCGCGAAAGGCATCGCCTCGGGTGGCGTTTCCTTGGGCACCGTGACCACCGCCGGCTCGTAGCTGCGCGAGAGAAGTGTGACCAGGTGCACGCTGCTGGCCGATGCGGCGGTCTTGGTTTCGACAATCTCGGCCCCGGCGAGGGAGGCGAGACGCCGCGCCTCCGCGTCGGGCCGCACGAGCCAATCCGCCGCCCAGGAACGAGCAAGCCGCCAGCCCATCATGCCGAGTGCCGCTTCCTGCAGGCGGTCGCGATCGCGCGCTGAGCGGGCCGAGGCGTAGAACTCGCCATCGGTCACGATGCCGAGACCATAGCCGTCGCCGGAACGGTCGTGCACCGCAACGTCGACGAACAGCCCGGCAAGCCCCACCCGACGCTCGACTTCGAGCCCCGACTTGGCAAGAGCGGTGGCGATCGCGTCCGACAGAGCGTTGTCCTGGTCGTCGTACCGCGCGGCCGCCGGCTGCACCGTGCCGCCGGCGGCGAAAGAGAGGAACTCTTTCAGCACCGCCACCCCACGCGCAGAGGAACGCGAAAGGTCGATGTCGTCGGCGGTGAGGCCCGAGAACACTACGCAGCGTTTCTTCGCCCGCGTGATCAGCACGTTGAGGCGGCGTTCGCCCCCTTCCACCGCAAGCGGGCCGAAGCGCATCGCCACCTTTCCATCCGGTCCGCGCGCGTAGCCGACGGAGATGAACATCACGTCGCGCTCGTCGCCTTGCACGTTCTCCAGGTTCTTGACAAAGAACGGCTCGTGCGGATGGGAGGAGAAGAAAGCCTCCGCTTCGGGGCTTTCGCGCCGCAGCGCCTCGAGCGCGTCGAGGATCGCATCGCGCTGACGCACGCTGAAGGCGGCGACACCGAGCGTCTCTCGCGGCCGTTGGCGGGCATGCGCCATCACTGCCTCCGCCACTGCCCGGGCTTCGATCGCATTGGTTCCGGACCCGCCGCTGTCGAAGGTGCCCTCCACCCGCACGAGCGACAGCCCGAGATCTCCGGAACGCGGCTTCGGTGAGGGGATGACGAGCAGCCGGTTCTCGTAGAACGCGCGATTGGACACCGCGATCAGGCTTTCGTGGCGGCTGCGGTAATGCCAGCGCAGCATCTGGTTGAGGAAGCCGCGTGCGGTGCAGAGCGAGAGGATGCTCTCGACATCGCTGGTGGCGACCATATCGTCCTCGGCCGGTATGCGCTCTTCCTCGTCTGAGGTCATGCGGGCGAAAAAGCGCGTAGGCGGCAGTTGACGATCGTCGCCGACAACCACAATCTGGCGCGCGCGTGCGATCGCGCCGATCGCGTCCACCGGTTCGATCTGGCTCGCCTCGTCGATGACGAGGAGGTCGAACGCGATCGCCGCCGGGTCAAGCAACGCCGCGACCGAGAGCGGGCTCATCATGAACACAGGCTTGATCTGCTGCACGAGCCGTCCCGCGCGGGAGAGCAGGGTGCGCACCGGCAAATGTCCGCGCTTCTTCGCGATTTCCCCGCGTAGCATCGTCATTTCGCGAATGAAGTCGGGCCCTTCGGCGATGCGCAGTCGCGCGGCGTGGGCGGCGGCGGCCTCGGCACGAGCAAGGCCGATGCGCGCGATGTCCGCCGCGCGGAACTCCTCGATCAGGCGAGTGAACGCGGGCCCATCGAAAGCAGCAAGGGCTGGGTTGGCGCGCATCGCCGCGGCAAGTAGCGACTCGGCAATCGCGTAACGAACGGCGACGGGAGCCTCGTCTGGTTGGAGCGATCCGTCGGCGAGACGATCCGCCACCGCAGTGAGCCCGGCGTCGCGCGCCTCGGCAGCGAGGCGCGCCCAGGTGAGCCACTCCGGCAGGGTGGCGACAGACCCTGCCCAGAGTGCCAGTCTTTCCAGAACCCTGCTGAGTGGCGGGTCGTCCCCTCCGAAGGCCGCGCGGGGGTCGACCGCGAGATCGACGAGGAGGGGATCAAGCGTGGCCCGCACGCCATCCAAGGCGGTGGCGAGAGCGCTCTCCCGCGTGGGATCGGGCGTTGTCGTCGCTGCCGCCGGATTGTTGGCGAGCAGTGCTTGGCCTTCAAGGATCGCATCAAGAATGGGCAGCGGGTCGGCGGGCGGAGAGCCGGTGAAGCACGCCGCCACCGTTGCGCGAGCAGACCGATAGGACGGGGCGAGGGAACGCAAGAGCCCCGTACCTTTCGCCAGTTCCGCCCGAGCTTCGGCGAGGCCCGGCATCGTCCAGGCGGTCTCGCGCACGGCCGGAGCGCGTGCCTTAAGAGCGGCGAAGCGTGCCGCGGCGCGAAGGTCGACCAGGGTGGCTTCCGCCCCGCGTCGTGTTGCCTCTGGTCCGACAAGGCCGCCGAGCGCGCCGATGGCCTCGATCGCGGCAACGATCCGCCCCGCCAGTCGGTCGAGCTCCGTCGGCGGCAGGGCGGACGCACACACGCCGCGCCAAACGCTGCTGGCAGGTGTCGCTAAGCGCGCGGCTTCGGCCAACTCGCCCGCCAGACGCATCACGTCGCGTAGGCGCTCTGCCGTATAGCCCGCAACCTCGAGTTTGAAGGAGGGCGGGGCAACACCGGCCTGCTTCAGCCGTGCCACCTCGCCGATCGCACGAAACGCTGTCCAGCCCGTCTCTCCGATTGGCGCGTGCATGGCGGCGGCATGGCGATTGAGCCGGCCGCGCAGCGCGCCGAGCTGGCGAACGACCACGGCTCGATCGGGTGGCTTCGCCCGGGGAGCCTTCAGGGTCGCGTCGAGTTCCGCAACCAGCGCGCGACGGCCCATACCCTCGCTGTGCAGGGCAAGACACGCCGCACCGAGGCCGACAGAGGCAAGCCGCCGCTGCACCACCTCGAGGGCGGCGAGCTTCTCGGCAACGAACAGCACAGTTTTTCCATCGAGCACGGCTTGCGCGATCACGTTCGTGA
Organism: uncultured Elioraea sp.; assembly: GCA_937927455.1. GTDB lineage: Bacteria > Pseudomonadota > Alphaproteobacteria > Acetobacterales > Acetobacteraceae > Elioraea. The sequence continues at coordinate 20,055 of CALBEG010000184.1, forward strand.
TCACCTGGCTTTTCCCCGTTCCTGGCGGGCCCTGGATGACCAGCGAGCCGCCACGACGCACCGCTTCTGCTGCAAGCGTCTGGCTGCCGTCCGAATCGAGCACGAAATCAAGCCGCTCGACGGGGATCAGCGCGTCGATGTCCGCATCGTCCGGAAAGGTTTCGCTTGGTGGCGGCGGGTCAGCGCCGAGAAGGGCGCGCACGAGCGGGTGGCGCGCGATTTCCTCCCGCTCAAGATCCTTGAACATCAGGAATTTGGCAAAGGAGAAGAGGCCCAAGGCGATCGCGTCGCGCGCGACGGTGAAGCCGCGCTCCGCAGCCACATCCGCAACCTGGTCAAACCAGCCCGCGATGGCGCTTGAGCCCTCGGCCCCGAAATCGGGCGCCTCCGGCAGGGTCAGCTTGAACTGATCGGCGAGAAAGGCAGCCAGTGTGAGGTTGCCGGCGATTTCGCCGCCATCCCAGCTGAGATGGAAGGCATCGCGCGCCGTCCGTCGCGCGAGCCGGCACGGCACAAGCACGAGGGGCGCATATCGGACCTTCGCGCCGTTGCCGTCATCCCGCCACCCGAGCTGGCCCAAGCCGAGGAAGAGGATGTTGATCCCCTGTTCGTCGATAAAGCTCCTCGAGTCGCGCTCAAGCCGCGTCAGTGTGCGAGCGAGCACGGCGGGGGAGAGGCCGGCGGAGAGGATCTGGTCCTCGGGGTCGGGGACGCTCGGGGCACCTGGGGCGGCGATGGCACGGCGACGGCCGCCGGCAGAGGTCGGTTTCGCGTCGCGCTTGCGAGCAGTTGCTTGCTCTTCGCCGTCGTTCTCGGCCGCCGCCAGTCCCATGGGCTTGCCCTCGCCGACAAGGCGAGCGAACACGGTTTCCGCACGCTCGCCAACGATCGGCACCACGCCTGCGCTGCGACCGGGCTCCGGCAGCGACAGCAGGCGATTGCGCAGGGAGAAGTCGAGAAG
>CALBEG010000185.1 GCA_937927455.1 uncultured Elioraea sp.
AAGGGTGTCGGAAAACTTTACACTCCACCGCAGCGTGCCCGTGGCTCACGGAAAAACGTGCGTCTTTTCAAGACTTTGTCGAGTTGGCCCAAGTCTTGCTTCGACAATGCGCGGACGCCGGGAATGGGCCCGGCGTCGCCATTCAGGGGATTAGGCACTATGCGTCTCACCACTCACGTTCTCGGCCTTGCCGCCGCCGTCGGCCTTGCCGGCGCGGCCGAAGCCGCCACCGTCTCGCCGTCGTTCACGCCCGGCACGCCGGTGAGGGCGATCCTGTCGCTCGCCACGAGCGACAGCCCCGTTGTAGCAATCTTCCTGTACTCCGACGCAGACGATCGCAGCATTCTCACCACGACAGTGGGCTCTGACCCGGGGTTCATCAACAACAGTCCGGGCGCGACGTCGATCGGGACCATCACCACGTTCGCCTTCACGCCCGGCCCGATCGCTTTCAAGCTGGAGAACACGTCCACGGGCCAGACCTATACCACGGACACCCTCGACAGCGACGGCTACGGCCACGCTGTCTCCATCACCGGGACTACGAACCTCGCTGATGTCGAGGCCGCTCTTGGCTGGCGCTCAGGCACCATTTCCAGTCAGTCGGGGATGAGCACGGCTTGGTCGACCTTCCTGGGCCTCGCAGGCACGGCGCCGATCACCTTCATCGCCTGGGAAGACTCAAACCGCGGTGAAGGCGCCGACTGGGACTACAACGACCTCGTCTTCGCCTTCGCCCAGGTCCGCGTGGCGGTGGCTGAGCCCGCCTCGCTGGCGCTGCTGGGGGCCGGTTTGTTGGGCTTCGGCTTCGCCGCGCGCCGCCGCCGCAGCGCCTGACGAAGCCATCCGGCCCTGCCGCCCACCGTCGGGGCTGAAGGAAGGGGACGGACGGCGCATCGCCGTCCGCGAACAGCCGGGCCGGGAGGGCAACCTCCCGGCCCTTGCTTGTTCCCTCTCTCAGCCCCCGGCCAGAACCCCTGCCGGGTCGATCACCCGCTTGCACGCGAGCCATTCGGGATCGATGCCCCTGAAGGCGGCATGCGGCACCAGGAAAGCAACCACGGCCGCCCTCGCCAGAGCCTCCTCAAGCCCGACCAGACGCACCGAACAGTATTTGGCCAGCGATGCCGGCAGCGCCCCCACCCAGGGGTCGCACACGAGAAGCTCCATCCCGCCCCGCTCGGCCAGAGCGTGCACCACAGCCAGGGCCGGGCTTTCCCGCAAATCGGCGACATCCGCCTTGTAAGTGAGACCGAAACAGGCAACGACCGGATCGCGCACGGAAGAAGCGGCGGCGGCGATGCGAGCGGCCACGCGCGCTGGCTGGTCGTCGTTCACCGTCCGTGCCGTGCGCATCAGCCGAGCCTCATCGGGGGCGGAGGCGATCAGGAACCACGGGTCGACCGGAACGCAGTGCCCCCCAACCCCCACACCGGGGCGATGGATCGCCACCCTCGGATGGCGGTTGGCGAGCCGGATCGCCGTCCACACATCCACGCCCAGCCGCTCGCAGATGGCAGCGAGCTCGTTGGCGAAGGCGATGTTGACGTCGCGAAAGGCGTTTTCGGCGAGCTTGACCAGCTCCGCCGTGCGGCAGTCGGCGACGAACAGGGCACCGGTGACGAACATCGCATAGAGGGCGCGGGCCTTCTCCGCGCAGGCTGGCGTGAGCCCGCCCATAACCCGGTCGTTGGCAGAGAGTTCGCGCAGGATCGCGCCCGGCAGCACGCGCTCTGGGCAGTGCGCGATATGGACCGCGCCGCGCGGTGGCGTCTCGCCGTAGCGGGGGAAGGCAAGATCCGGCCGCGCTGCAGCGAGGTCAGCGGCGATCCGCTCCGTCGTGCCGACGGGGACGGTCGATTCCAGGACGACGAGGTCACCCGGGCGAAGCAGCGGCGCGATCGACCGCGTGGCGGCGTCGACGAAGGAGAGATCGGGCGCATGGTCACGCCCGACCGGGGTGGGCACGGCGATCAGAAACGCCTCCGCCTCCGCCGGCTCGCCCTGCGCTCTGAGGCGACCAGTCTGCACCGCTGCAGCGAGCAGCCTGGCGAAATCGGGTTCGCGGACATGGGGCTTGCCTGCATTCACCCGCGCCACCACCCGCGGGTCGATGTCGCAGCCGATCACTTCAACGCCCCGCGAGGCGAGTGTTGCCGCTGTCGGCAGGCCGATAGAGCCCAGCCCCAGCACGCACACCCGGCTCAGGCGTCCAGCCATCTCTCGATCTCCGCCACGATGCGCTCCGCCGCCCGCCCGTCGCCGTAGGCAAAGACCGGCCGCGCTGCCTCAGCGTAGGCCTCGGCGTCGTCGAGCAGCCGCGCCGCCTCGGCAAGGATCCGCGCCGGGTCGGTACCGACCAGCCGAACCACCCCGCTGGCCAGCGCTTCGGGCCGTTCGGTGACGTCGCGCAGGACGAGCGCGGGCCGCCCCAAAGCCGGCGCCTCCTCCTGGATTCCCCCCGAGTCGGTAACGATCAGCGCTGCCCGGCGCATCAGCGCCACCATTTCGGCATAACCCACCGGCTCTGTCAGACGCACGCCGGTGCTGCCCGCGAGCACTGCGGCGACCGTGCCGCAGACGGCCGGGTTGGGGTGGAGGGGCCAGAGGATCTCCACATCTCCCCGCGCGGCGAGCGCGACGAGTGCCCGGCAAATCCCCGCGAGGCCACCGCCGAAACTCTCCCGCCTGTGCGCGGTGACGAGAATCAGGCGACGCGCCGGGTCGAGTGCCGGCAGGGCACGCCCGACGGTCTTTTGCAGAGCGGGGTCGGTGTCCAGCCGCCGCACCACAGAGAGCAGTGCGTCGATTCCGGTGTTGCCGGTGACCAGGATCCGCCCGCGCCGCCCG
>CALBEG010000186.1 GCA_937927455.1 uncultured Elioraea sp.
TCTCCGCTTGCCGATAAAGGCCGCGGTCGCGCTTGAGCTCGATCAGGGCGTGCCGAAACCCGTCCCCAAGATCCGGTTCGCTCGCCCGCAGCGGAAGCAGATCGAGGCCGAGGCGAAGACGCCGTCGTTCCGCCTCCGACAGGAGTTCGGCGAGCGAGCGGGTCGAGGAGACGGCATAGTATCCGGGCGCGGTGTCGAAGCGCGCCGACGTCCCGTTCAGCCAAATGCCCGCAACGCGCGTGCGCTGCCGAACGACAACCGGCGTCTGTGGCCCGCGCACGGCGACCACGATGTCGGCTGGGATCGTATCCTTCGCCCCGTAGACGATCAGCTCCGCCCCGGTGAAGCCGGTGCTGACAGCGATCTCCCGCTGCGACAGCTCGGCAACCAGGGCGCGCGCGGGCAGGGCGCTGAACAGCACGCCGAGAAGGGCGAGGACGACCCGCGTCATCGGATCGGTTCCAGCACGAACATCGCCTCAGGCGTGCGCACCAGCGTGTAGCCCAGGCCGAGCGCGACCGCGAGCACGAGAAGGCCCAATAGCCCCCTCGTCTCCTCGCTGCGCAGGCGCGATCCCATCGCCGCGCCGAACTGCGCCCCCGCCACCGCACCCACCATGAGCAACAAAGACAGGATAACGTCGACCGACTGCGTGCTGACCGACTGCAGCACGGTGACGGCAGCGGTGACGAACACGACCTGGAAGAGGGAGGTGCCAATGACCACGCCCGTCGGCATCCCCAGCAGGTAGATCATGGCGGGGACGAGGATGAACCCCCCACCCACCCCCATGATGGCGGAGAGGAAGCCGATGCCGAAACCGATGGCGACGGGTGGGACGACGCTGATGTAGAGACGGCTTTTGCGGAAGCGCATCTTCATCGGCAGCCCGTGCATCCAGAAATGCTCGTGCAGACGGCGGGGAATCTTGCGCCGGCGCCTCAGCCAGGCCCGCGCGCTTTCCGCCGCCATCAGCGCTCCGACAATGCCCAGCACGACGACGTAGAAGACGGCGACCACGAGGTCGAGTTGGCCGACGCGCCGGACGAGGGCGAACACCTGCACACCGAACGCCGAACCGGCAAGGCCGGCAAGTGTCAGCACCATGCCCATCTTGCCGTCCACGTTTCCCCGCCGCCAATGCGCGATGAGGCCCGAAATCGAGGCCCCCATGGTCTGGTTCGCCGAGGTGGCGACGGCGACCGCCGAAGGCAGGCCGATGAAGATGAGGAGCGGCGTCATCAGAAAGCCGCCGCCCACCCCGAACAGGCCGGACAGAAGGCCGACCGCGAGCCCGATGCCGACGATCAGCAGACCGTCGACCGACATCTCGGCGATGGGCAGATAGACCTGCATCGACCCCGACCCTGCCCGGCTGCGGCCCTCTGCGACCGCTGACGCGACGCAACACCCTAATCGGGGCAACACCAAGGAGAGGTTGACGCCGATCGCAGCCTTGCGATGCGCGGGCTGCACACCTGGGCCGCCTCGCCATCGACCCCGCCGCGACAGCCCGTCAGAGGCGAACGAATCCGACCGTCTCCTGCACCTCGGCGATCGTCGGTGCGGCCAACGCCGCCGCTCGCTCGGCGCCGCGCCTGAGCACCGCCTCGATCGCGCCCCGGTCGGCGAGCAGCCGGCGCATCTCGGCCGCAATCGGGCTTAAGGTGGCGACCAGCAGGTCGGTCAGCGCCGCCTTGAAGGCGGAGAAGGGCTTGCCGCCGTGTTCGGCGAGCACCGCCCCGTGGTGGAGGTCGGCGAGTGCCGCGTAGATGCCGACCAGGTTGCGCGCCTCCGGCCGTGCCTCGAGCTCCGCCACGTCGTGCGGCAGCGGCTCGGGGTCGGTCTTCGCGCGGCGGATCTTCAGCGCGATCGCATCCGCATCGTCGGTGAGGTTGATGCGCGACTGATCGGAGGCGTCCGACTTGCTCATCTTTTTCGTCCCGTCGCGCAGGCTCATCACGCGCGCAGCCGGGCCGAGGATCAGCGGCTCGATCTGCGGGAACACCTCGCGACCGAAATCGTGGTTGAACTTCTGCGCGATGTCGTTGGCAAGTTCCAGGTGCTGCTTCTGGTCCTCGCCCACGGGAACGCGTGTTGCCTTGTAGAGCAGGATGTCGGCCGCCATCAGATTCGGATAGGCATAGAGCCCGACCGAGGCGTTCTCGCGGTCCTTGCCCGCTTTCTCCTTAAACTGCGTCATGCGGTTCAGCCAGCCGATGCGGGCGACGCAGTTGAAGATCCAGGCGAGCTCGGCGTGCGCCGGCACGGCGGACTGATGGAACACGACGTGCTCCTCCGCATCGATGCCGCAAGCGATCAGCGCGGCGGCGACCTCGAGGGTGGCGCGACGAAGCTCGGCCGGCTCCTGCCACACGGTGATCGCATGCAGGTCGACAACGCAGAACAGGCACTCGTGGTCGTGCTGCAGGCGCACCCAGTTTCGGATGGCGCCGAGATAGTTGCCCAAGTGTAAGTTTCCGGTCGGTTGCACGCCGGAGAAGATGCGCGCGAGCGGCTTGGCGTGGCTGGTCACGTCGCTTGGTCCGTCCTGATGGAGGGGATGGCTGGCAAGCCTGATCGGCCCGAGCGGTCGCGCGGTCAAGCCCTGCGGCGCATCTGCCGCAGAATCCCGCGCGGGTCGGCCAGCCCCAGCGCGATGGCGGCGAGGGCGAACGCCGCGACCCCGAGCGCGATCAGCCCGGCAAGCCCCACCCACCGCAGGCCGCGCGCGGCAAGGAGGTCGGCGAAGAGCATGATCTCCCCCGCCCAGACAACCCAGCCCATCAAGACCGAGGCCACACCCAGGCGGGAGACAAAGCGCATGAGCCTGCGGTCGGGCACGAACTGGCCGCGACGGGAGAGGCGCCAGCCGAGCAGGGCCGCGTTCACCCAAGCCGATGCGACGGTGGCAAGCGCGATTCCGACATGGCCGAACGGCCCGATCAGAGCGAGATTGAGCGCGATGTTGAGCACCACGCACAGCGCCGCGATCTCGACGGGGCTGCGCGTGTCGCCGCGGGCGAAGAAGCCCGGGGCGAGCACCTTCACCAGCACATAGGCGGGAAGCCCCGCAGCGTAGGCGGCAAGCGCGGAGGCTGTGGCGGCGATGTCCCCCTCGCCGAAGGCGCCGCGGCCGAACAGCACAGCGATGATCGGCCAGGCGGCGATGCCAAGCCCGACAGCGGCCGGCACTGTGAGCAGCAACGCCAGTTCGATCGCGCGGTTCAGGGTGGCGAGCGCGGCCTGCGCTTCGCCCGCCCGCACCTCGCGCGACAGCCTGGGCAGCACCGCCGTGCCCACCGCAGTGCCAATGACGCCAAGCGGGAGCTGGTTCACTCGGTCGGCGTAGTAGAGGAAGGCGATCGCGCCTGCCGGCAAGAAGGAGGCGATGATCACATCCACCATCAGGTTGATTTGCGTGACCCCGGCACCGATCGCGCCCGGCCCCATGCGGCGGAGCAGGAGGCGCACCTCCGGGGTCAGACGCGGTAGCGGAAGGCCGAGCGGCAGGCCGGCGCGATCGAGCGCCACGGCGAGGGCGACCAGCTGCAGCACCCCCGCCGCCGCCACACCCCAAGCGAGCCCGTGCGCCACCGACCCGCCGGTTCCTTGGGCGACGAGAACGCCGCCGATGAGCGCGAGATTGAACAGGATCGGCGCCGCAGCCGCAGCGGCAAAGCGATCAAGCCCGTTCAGCACGCCCGACATCGCCGCAACCAGGCAAACGAGCAGCAGATAGGGGAAGGTGATGCGCGTCAGTTCGACGGCGAGCGGAAAGCGCACCGGATCGTCCAGGAAGCCAGGGGCAAGCAGCATCATCGCCTGCGGCATGAACAGGATGGCGATGAGCGTGAGCAGGCTGAGGGCGAAAACCAGCGCGGCGAGCGCGCCTTCCGCCACGCCACGCGCCGCCTCACGGCCCTCGGCGGCAAGCGTGCCGGCGAACAGCGGCACGAAGGCGGCGGCAAACGCGCCCTCGCCAAAGAGGCGGCGGAAGAAGTTGGGCAGCTTGAGGGCGACGAAGAATGCATCCGCCGCCGGCCCGGCGCCGAGCGCGGCAGCGACCAGGATGTCGCGCACGAAACCGAGAATGCGCGAGGCGGCGGTCCAGCCACCGACGGTGACAACAGCGCGGATCATCCGGGGACCTAGCGTCCTGAGCGGTCAGGCAGCGCTGCGCTCAGCTGAGTCCGCTGCCTGCTGCGCTGGCGGTTCGAGCGCGGCAAGCAGGGCCTCTTTCAGTTGGACGAGCTTGCGCTCGTTCTCGACTTTCAGCCCGAACACATCTTTGACGTAAAACACGTCGACCGCGCGCACGCCGAAAGTGGTGACGTGGGCGGAAGCGATCTGCAGCCCCTGTTCGCTCATCGCGGCGGTGACGTCGTGCAACAGCCCCGGCCGGTCTCGCCCGTTGACCTCGACCACGGTGTAGGTAGCGGACGCGTGATTGTCGATGACGACACGCGGCGGCACGTGGATGGCGCGCGTGCGCGGCGAAGGTGGGCGCGCTTTGCGGATCTCTTCAGCAAGGCGCAGACGACCCGAGAGGGCCTGTTCGATCAGCACGCTCATCCGCGCCAGCCGATGCGGCGCATCGAAGGCCCCCCCCGAGACGTCCTGGATCCAGAACGTGTCGAGCGCCATGCCATTGGTCATGGTGTGGATGCGTGCATCGACGATCGAGGCGCCGGCGAGTGCGAGGGCCCCCGCGATCTTGCTGAACAGACCAGGATGGTCGGTGGTGTAGACAGTGACCTCGCTCACGCCGCGATCGGGCAGCACGGAGGTGGTCACGGTGAGCTTGGAGCCGGACGCTTCCGCTTCGCGGATGATGCGGGCGTGGCGCACGTGCGTCGCCGGATCGAAACCGAGCCAATAGGCCGGGTATCCGAGGGAGAGGTAGTGGCGGCGATCGGCCTCCGACCAGCCTTCGGCGGCGAGCGCGGCATCGGCGGCCTCACGCGCGCGGGCCACACGCAGGTCGCGTTCGGGAACGTTGAGCCCGCCCGCCAATACCTCGGCCACCCGCCAGTAGATCTCGCGCAAGAGTGTCGCCTTCCAGTTGTTCCACACCTTGGGAGAGACGGCGCGGATGTCGGCCACCGTCAGAGCGAGCAGAAGGCGAAGGCGCTCGGGGCTTTGCACCAGTTCGGCGAGGTCGAGGATCGTCTTCGGGTCGTCGATGTCGCGGCGGAACGCGGTCTGGCTCAGCACCAGGTGGTGAAGCACGAGCCAGGAGGCGGTCTCCGTCTCCTCCGCCGTGAGCCCGAGCCTCGGCCCGAGTTCCTGCGCGATCTGCGCGCCGAGTTCGGAATGGTCTCCGCCGCGGCCCTTGGCGATGTCGTGCAGCAGCATGGCGACATAGAGCGCGCGCCGCGACTGCACCTGGCCGATCAGGGCGGTGGCCACGGGGGCGATGGCGGAAAGCTCGCCGCGCTCGAGCTGGTTGAGCACGCGCACCGCCTCCACCGTATGTTCGTCCACCGTGTAGATGTGGTAGCTGTCGAACTGCATCTGCCCGACGATGCGGCGCCAATCCGGGATGAAAGCGCCGAGCAGGCCTGTGAGGTTCATGGTGGCGAGCCAGTTCGCCCCATCCGCCTTCGGCGAACTCAGAAGATTGAGGAACAGCGCGTTCGCCTCCGCATCTTGGCGCAGACGGGCAGCGCGGCGCGCCTGCCGCACCATCTCGCGCAGCGCCAGCGGGTGGATTTCGCGCCCCGAGTCGCGCGCTGCGGCGAGGATGCGGAACAGCAAAAGCGGTTCGGTGGCGAAACTCCTGCCTTCGGCAAGGGTGATCTTGCCCTCCTCAAGCGCGAAGCCCTGGGCGGCAAGGGCCGGCGGAGTCTCGTGCCGCACTGCCGGCGGCCCGAGCGCCACGCGCGCCACCACCGGTTCGATGGTCAAGCTGAGGCGGCCGACCTCGCGCACGGTCAGGAAGTAGTGCTTCATGAAGCGCTCCACCCCCTGCTGCGAACCGTGCCGGGTGTAGCCCATGGCCGCGCCGATCACCGGCTGCAGGTCGAAGGTGAGGCGTTCCTCGGCGCGCCCCGTCGCGTAGTGGAGGTGAAAGCGTACCGCCCACAGGAAGTTCGCCGCGCGACGCCACACACACACCTCGTCCTCGGTCATCAGCGGACCGCAGGGCAGGGACGGATCAGCGGCGTCCTCGAAGCGCGCGATGCCGCAGGTGTGCCGCATCATCCAGAACAGCGTCTGTAGATCGCGCAGGCCTCCTTTGCCGTCCTTGACGTTGGGTTCGAGCAGGAAGGCGGAATCGCCGTAGCGGCGGTGGCGTTCGGCGCGCTCGGCGCGCTTCGCGGCGAAGAAGGTGGCGGCACCGGCAGAAGCGCAATCGGCGCGGAACCGTTCCGCGAACGCGTCGAACACAGCTTGGTCGCCAGCCAGGAAGCGGGCATCGAGCAAGGAGGTGCGCACGGTCTGGTCGTTGCGCGCCTGCGCGATGCACTCGTCCACCGATCGCGTGGCGTGGCCAACCTTCAGCCCGAGATCCCACAGGAAGTAGAGCATGAACTCGACCACCTGCTCGTGGCGCGGCGTTTCTTTCCACGGCGTGATGAACAGGAGGTCGAGGTCGGAGAAGGGGGCGAGCACGCCGCGCCCGAAGCCGCCAGTGGCGGCAACCGCCAGCGCCTCGCCCGACGAGACGATGCCGGGGGGGAAGACGTGTTCGTTCACCCAGTCGTGCAGCGTGCGCGCGAGTTCATCCATCCGCGCCGCAAGCAGGCGCGCAGCATCAAGACCGCGCAAGCCAGCCTCGAAGCGCGCCTTGGTGTCGGCCTGAATCCGCCCGAGCGCACGGCGGAAGAGGGCGAGGGCGCGGTCGCGCGGCACCCCGCTGTCTGACCAACGAAGCGTGGCAAGCTCGGCGCGAAGGTCGGCACAGACGAGGCGGCCCGCAGGGTCGGCCGCGTCGGCAGTGGCAGCGAAACCGCCCACGCTCTGGTCCATGCGCCACTCTAGACTGATTTCGCGATCGCGAAGAAGGGGGAGAGACAGCAGCTCAGCCGGCGAGCGCCTTCAACCGCACGAGAAGCGTATGCGCCTCGCGGGGGCTGAGTGTGTCTGGATCCGTCTCGGCGAGAATGCGCCTGATCTCGTCAGGCTGGGCAGAGACCGCGGCCGGACGGACGGCGAACAGCGGCAGCTCCTCGGCGAGCGGGGCAAGCCCGCGCGCCCTCTCCTCGAGGGCCGAGAGCACAGCCTGCGCTCTCGCCACCACCTCGCGCGGGACCCCGGCCAGGCGCGCCACATGCAACCCGTAGGAGCGGTCGGCAGCACCCTCTTCTACCTGGTGAAGAAACACCACCTCGCCGCGCCACTCCTTCACCCTGAGCCGCGCGAGCTTCAGTTCCGGCAGGCGCGGGGCCAGCGCGGTGAGTTCGTGGAAATGGGTTGCGAACAGGGCACGGCAGCGCAGCCGGTCGTGGATCGCCTCCAGCACCGCCCAAGCGAGCGCGAGCCCGTCCCAGGTCGCGGTGCCGCGGCCCAACTCGTCGAGGATGACGAGCGAACGCGGTGTGGCCTGGTTCAGGATAGTGGCGGTCTCCACCATCTCAACCATGAAGGTCGATCGCCCGCGGGCGAGATCATCCGCCGCCCCCACACGGCAGAACAGGCGATCGACGATGCCAAGGCGGGCCGAGGCCGCCGGCACATAAAGCCCGGCCTGGGCGAGCACAGCGAGGATGGCGGCCTGGCGAAGAAAGGTGGATTTGCCCGCCATGTTCGGCCCCGTCACCAGCCAGAGGCGCGACCCTGGCGAGAGGTCGACCCCGTTGGCGATGAATGTGCCGCCCGCCTTGCGCACCGCGGCCTCGACCACCGGATGGCGGCCGGCTGCGACGGCGAAGCGCGTGTCCTCGGTGATCTCGGGCCTGGCCCACCCCTCGCGTTCCGCGAGTTCGGCTGTGGCGGCAGCGAGGTCGAGTGCTGCGAGCGCTTCGGCGCAGGCGGCGATCGGCTCCGCCTCAGCCTGCACAGCAGCGGCAAGCTCGGCGAGGATGGCTGCCTCGCGCGCCTCGGCCTCAGCGCCGGCTTCGACGATACGGCGATCGAGAGCAGCGAGCTCCTCGGTGGTAAAGCGCATCGTTCCCGCCATGGTCTGGCGATGGGCAAGCCCTGGAAGAGCAGGCGGGGGGCTCTCGCGCAGCCGCAAACCGACGGCTTCGGGAACCTCCAGGAAATAGCCGAGCTGGACGGTATGGCGGATCTTGAGCGCGGCGATACCCGTCGCCGCCCTCAGCTCGCCTTCCATAGCGGCAATGACTTTGCGGCTGTCGTCGCGCAAAGCACGCGCGCGGTCGAGAGCGGGATCGAACCCGGCGTTGATCGCTCCCCCTTCCCCCGCACGGGCCGGAGGGCGTGGCACGAGCGCGCGGGTCAGGCGCTCGGCGAGGGCTGGGGCAGGGTCAAGGGCGCGTTCAGCCGAGGCGATAAGGGGCGGACGCGGCAGGGCGGCCTCAGCCAAGGCGGAGGCGACCGCGCGGGCGGCAGCGAGTCCGTCGCGGATGGCGGCGAGATCAGCCGGTGAGCCTCGGCCGAGACCGATCCGCGCCAGTGCCCGCGCCATGTCGGGAGCGCCTTTCAGCACCCCCCGCATCTTAGCCCGGCAAAAGGGGGCGGCGAGGAAAAAGCCAGCCGCATCCAGCCGCGCCTCGATCACCGCCCGCAGTGTGGACGGGGCGGAGAGCCGGGAGGCGAGAAGCCTCGCCCCGGCTGCGGTCACCGTACGGTCGATCGCGGCGAGCAGACTGTCGGGCGCGGAAGGGTCGAGGCCGAGGTTGCGCCGGGTTGCGGCGTCGATCGCCATCGTCGTGCCGTCGGCCTCGCGGACGAGCGGGGCAAGCCTGGGCAGCGCCCCCCCTTGGGTCGCGCGCACATAGTCCACCAACGCGCCGGCAGCTGCGAGCTCGTCTGGCCCGAAGCTTCCCATCGCGTCCAAGGTGGCCAGGCCATACGCTGCCTCGAGCGCGCGTTGCCCTAGATCGGCGCGGAAACGCGCTGGCGGCAGGGCGACGCAACGGTCACGCCATTCGGCAAGCAGAGGGTCAGAAAGCAAAGTGTCGGGAACCAAAAGTTCGGCCGGATCGCGCGCGGCAAGAGCAGCAGCGAGGGCCTGGCCTGCCGCCGAACGCACGCCGAAGCTTCCCGTCGAGATGTCAAGCCAAGCCAGCGCCGCCCCATTCGTCGCCGCGAGCCAGTTGGGCCGCGCCCCCTCCAGAATGGTCTCCTCGACCACCGTTCCGGGGGTGACGAGCCGCACCACGGCCCGAGGCAAAGGGCCCTTTACCTTGGCCCGCCGTGCCTCCTCGGGGGTCATCGTCTGCTCGACGATGGCCACCCGAAACCCTTTGCGAATCAGTCTTGCCAAATAAGGCTCGTGGTTGACGACCGGCACGCCGCACATGGGAATCGGACGACCCGCGTGCTCGC
>CALBEG010000187.1 GCA_937927455.1 uncultured Elioraea sp.
GCCGTCGATGGGGGCGACGAAGCTGCGGTCGATTTTCAGCCTTCGCACCGGGAAGCCGGTCAGGTGGGAGAGTGCAGCATAGCCGGTGCCAAAGTCGTCGAAGGCAATGCCGACCCCGGCCGTGGCAAGACGCTGCAGGACGGACTCGAGCTGCTCGATAGCGCGGTCGATCAGCACGTTTTCTGTGATCTCGATCTCGAGACGGTCGGCCGCCAAGCCATGGGCAGCGACCGCATCGAGGATGCGCTCCGCCGCGTCTGGCACGAGGAGTTGCGGCGTGGAGACGTTCACCGCGATGTGCCCTGGTTCGAGGCCAAAGGAAGCGAAGCTCGCGGTGGCAGCGAGGGCGGCATTCAGCACGGTCCAGCCGAGGTCAAGGGCGAGGCCCCGTTCCTCCGCCACCGAGACGAACTCGGCCGGCGAGACCGGCTTCCCGTCCTCCGTCCAGCGCGCGAGCGCCTCGAAGCCCTCGAGGCGCTCATCAGCGAGGCGGAGTTTGGGTTGCAGGGCGATGGTGATCCGCCCCTCGGCCAGCGCCACGCGCAGACGCTCGGCGAGTGCGGCCCGGCGCGCCATGCGCTGGGCAAGCCCGGCATCGAAGAGGGCGATGCGGTTGCGACCGTCCCGCTTGGCCCCGTAGAGTGCCGTGTCGGCCGCGCGCAGCAGCGCCTCCGGGGTCTCGGCGTCCTCAGGATAGAAGGCGGCGCCGATCGATACGGACGGGGTGACGGATCCGCCCTGGCACGGGATCGGGCGTTGGATGTTTCGGCGCAGCCGTTCGAGCAGGGTGAACGCCTCCGGCCCCTTGCTGTGGCCGGGCAACAGCAGGGCAAATTCGTCTCCGCCCATGCGCGCGAGCAGGTCCGAGGCGCGCACGACCTCGCGCATGCGGCGCGCCACCTCCACCAGCACAGAATCAGCCGTTGGGTGACCGAAGGTGTCGTTCACCGACTTGAAGTGATCGAGATCAACGAGCGCGAGGCAGCCGCCAAGCGCGTCGCTGCTCCGTCGTGCTGCCATCGCCTCAGCGAGGCGGTCGAATAGGACGCTGCGGGAAGCAACACCCGTCAGATCGTCCTGTTCCGCGCGCCGGCGCGCCTCGGCCTCCGCCTGCTTGAGGCGGGTGATGTCGGTGCGCACGCAGACGAGGTGGCCGGAGCGCGACCGCCGTTCCCACCCTTGCAGCCAACGCCCGTCGGCGATCTCGAATTCGCGACTTGGACTGTCCGGCCCTGCAGAGCGGATTTGGCCGAGGCGGCGCGCAAGCCAGGCTTCGCGCTTCTCGAGCGGTGCATGGGGATCGATTTCATTGGCGTAGTCGCCGCTGGCGAGGGCCGCGCGCACCAGCCCCTCGAGTGTTGTGCCGGCAGCGAGGATTGGCGCGAGGGCTGGACGGAACTCAGTGAAGGCGCGATTCCACAGGATCACGCGCTCCTCGGGGTCGCAGACGTAGACTGCAGAAGCCAGGGTGTCGATGATCTCGTGCAGCAGAGTTTCCGCCTCGGTGCGGCGGAAGAGTTCGGTAAAAGCAGCATCCTCAGCGGCACGGCGCGCGGTGATGTCGGTCTCGACAGCGATAAAGCCTTTGAGTTCGCCGCCCTCGCCGCGGATTGGGCTCGCCTCGATGTCGACCCAGTAGGGGCGGCCGTCCTTGGTGTAGTTTAGCACCTCGACGCGAAAGCCCTGGCCGCTGCGTAGCCCCTCGCGCATGGCGTCCACCGCCGCTGGATCGGTCTCCTTGCCCTGCAGAACCGAACCGGGGGTGCGACCGATCAGCTCGGCCAGGGTATAGCCCGTGACACGCTCGAACGCCGGGTTGACCCAAACCGTTTGCCCCTCTGCATCGGTGATGATCGCGGGCGTGGTCATCTGACGCACAACAAGGGCGAGCCGCGCATGCTCCCGTTCGCGCTCTGCCCGCTCGGTGATGTCTTCGATCGTGCCGTAAAGGGCCTGTGGTTGGCCGTTGCCGTCGAACAGGCAGCGGCCGCGTACCCGTACGGTCAGGTGCCGTCCGCGCGCGGTGACGAAGGCGAGATCGAGATCGAAGGGGCTGCCCTCGCGCGCAGACCGGGCGAGCGCTTTGGCGAAGGTGGCATGCGATGGGCCTGGAAAATGCGCCATCGCCGCTTCCACCGTCGGGACGAAATCGTCGCCCACTTCGTAGAGGCGGCGCGTGGTGCACGACCACCAGACGCGCTGCGTGGCAAGCTCAAGCCGCCAGGCACCAATGCCCGACACCTCGAGCAAGGTCTCGAGGATGGGCTCGCCGGCAATGGCATTCTGGGCAGCAACGAGGCCGTCCATGGGTTGGGTTCGCGCGCGACCTTCTCCGATCGCCAGACGCTAGGCCTCAGAAGTGGACGGAAGGTTAACGCATCGGCGCGCCCTCGGCGTCGCCTGGGCAGGCATTGAGCAACGCACGCAGCCGCCCTGCCGCCTCGCCCGGCGGAATCAGGCCCTCGCGCAGGAACAGGTCGATCAGCACGAGGGGGATGTTGAACTTGAACGCGTCTGTGTCGCGGACGAGGCGGAACACCTCGGAGATGGGGAGGAGCTCGAAGCGCGCCACCTCG
>CALBEG010000188.1 GCA_937927455.1 uncultured Elioraea sp.
GCCCGCTCGAAGCGATCGAGATAGGCGCCGCGGGAGGAAATCCAGGTCGAGTCGAACGCATCGAGGACATAGGCGCGCTCGTTGCCGGACAGGTCTGGCTGATAGACAGGCAGGAACGGACGCATGGATGTCTCCGGGCCAGTCGGGGAAGACAAGCGCATCGCCTGGGCACGATCAGGACGCCGCATGCGGCAGCGCGCGCCGTAGCGCGTCCTCGGACGCAGCGCAGAGCACGTAATTCAGCGCGTCGGCGTCCGCGCGCACCACCGTCGGCAAGGCGGACAACCTCGGATCGTCCGGCGCGACGAAACCATTCACCCTGCCCAGGAACCGGCGGTACCGCAGCCCCGCGAAATCGAGCGCTGCCTCGAGCTCGCAGCGCGAAAGCGGACGCTCGAGGGTGGCGAACTCGCGCATGACCGCCTGATACTGCGGCTTGAGCGGTCCCCGCCTATTCTCCCCCTCGAGGATCAGCAGGAGGCCCTTTGGGCTTAAGCCGGCGGCCAGATGCGTCAACGCGCGAACCGGATTGAGAAAGTGATGGAGACAGGATTCGAGCAGGATGGCGTCGAACTTTCCGATCCAGGCGGCTGGCAAAGCCTGCTGCTCGATGTCGAGCACAATCAGCCGCTGGTCAAGCTCGCCGACGAGGGGGGCAAGCAACGGATCCTCCCGGAAACGGCGCCGCGCCAGCGCGATCATGTCGGAAGACACATCGAAGCCGCAGGCGTCATAGTTCATCCGCGCAAATGCTTGCGCCAACCAAGCGCTGCCGCATGCCACGTCGAGCACCGCGCTCCCCCCGGGCAGGCGCAGCAGGACCAGGGCGTTGGCAAGATTGTATAGGTAGGCGGCATTCTCGGCGATCTGTGCCTCGAACACGTCCGCGTCTGCCGGTACGCGTGCCATGGGCTTGGCCAGCATATAGCCGTCATACACGTCGTCCCCCCATTTCGCCCGCTCCGCCCTAACATAGGTAAGCGCCCCGGCGCGCCAGTCCATCTGTGGCTGGAGATCAGCGTTGATGCGCCGCAGAAGATCTGCGCGCACGCCCGCGTCGGGCGGCGCGTCGGACTCTGTCCCGGCGGCGCAGCATTCCGTAAACGGCGTATCGGGCGCGCCCTGCGCGTTCTGATCCGCGTCCTTCATGTTGCCTCCGCAAGGAAAGCCGCCGCCCCGGTCGCGGGTCATGGGCGTCCGACCGTGGCAAGGCCGGTGCGGGTGCGAACACGCGCCGGCGTCCCCATCGCCACGACCCCGTCGTCGAGATCGCTGACGACGGCCGCTCCAGCCCCCACGATGGTTCCACGCCCAATCCTTACGCCGGGGCGAACCGCCGCGCCAATCCCAACGAGCGTGAGCGCCCCAACATCGACCTTCCCGCCCAGGGCGGCGCAGGGCGCGATGTGCGCAGCATCCCCGATCGCGCAATCGTGCTCCACGACGGCGCGAGTGTTGACCACCGCTAGGCGTCCCAGCCGGGCGTCGGGCCCCACGGACGCGCCGGCCATGACCACCGCTCCCTCGGCGATCCGGGCGAACGTCGAGACAATCGCCGCCGGATGCATAAGGCTTGGCAGCGTGAAGCCATGCCGTTGGGCCAAGGCTCCAAGCTCCGCCCGCGCTGCGTTGTCGCCGATCGCGATCGCCGCCGCCTCGACACCTTGGTGGCGGAGCCGCGGCAGAGCATCGTCCGTGCCCAGCACGGGAAGACCAAAGAAGCCCGGGTCGGCGGGGTTCGCTGAGAGCAGCCCAACCACGTGCCATTCGGGAAGCAGGGTCAGGAGATCGGCGACGACCTTCGCGTGGCCGCCCGCGCCGAGGATGACCAGATGGCGAGCGAGCCGCCTCATGGATGGACCCCGCCCGTCCAATCGCCGCGCGCGTCGCTCGACCCGAGGGTATCGGCGAGCCTGGCCGCCAGACGCGCCACGGCCGAGGAGGTTATGGAAAGACCAAGGGCGCCAAGCCGCTCTCCGAACCGACGCTGCATGGCGATGGCCGGCCACGCTCGGTTTGCCACCTGGACAATCTGTAACAGATCCTCGGCGTAGCCGTCGGCGGAAAAGGCGCGCTCCGCCCAGTCGCGGGCCCGCCGCGCCAGGGATGCCGCCTCCTCCGGCCGCTCGGCGAGGAATGCGAGGTGTCGCTGGACATCCTCGGCCTCGTGGCCGGGCCGGCAGGCATGGACCAGCTCCTTCGGAACCTCGGCGTAACAACCGTGCCAACAGACGAGCACCGGACGCTCCGCGCGCATCGCCGTCACGAGCGAGGCCGAGGCGGCTTCCAGGACGGGATTGCGGAGACAGGCGATAACATCTGCTTCGGCCAAGTTCCGCATCAGCGCATCGTCATCGAGCCATCCGGTGAAGACCGGAGGCGGCACGCCAAGTTCGGCCGCATGCGCCGTAAGTTGTGCGCGCGTCGTGTCTGAGACCGGTCCGAGCAGTCGGACCTCCCACGTCCGGCCAGCCTGCCTCTCGGCGGCAACGGCCTCGAGAAGCTGTTCAATGCAACGATTCGGGTTGATATGCCCGATACTCGCAACGACAAAGCTGTCACGCGACCGCTTCGGGGGCAATGGCCGCCCCGGATAGGCGAGCGGTCGCACGGTGACCGGGCCGGGACAGGCAGCGCGGATGCGCTCCTCCCAATGTCGCGAGTGTGTCAGTGCCGCTCCCGACAGGGCGGCGATCCACTCGGTCAGCGGACGAAGCTGCGCGACGGTCTCGATCCCGGCGTGAAAGGGCTGATCCGCCGGCCAGGCATCGGGTCCGTACAGCTCCTCGACGAGGCAACGCAGCCAACCGTCGTCGCCGCGGCCGTTCGCCACGCCGGCCGCCAGATTAACAAGATAGCCATCGTGCAGGATCACAACGGCCGGCGTGGCCTCCAGCACCGAAAGCGCGCCTCCATGATTGCCGAAATGATCTCCAATATTCACGACGACCGCGTCGAACTCGGTCCACGATGCGTTGGCGCCCCGCGCAAGGGCGCCGCCTGGCGGCGGCGGCAAGGGCGGGCGCGCAGCGAAATCGCCCGTCTCGGAGCGGAACACAGTCACCGAGACGCCGCGCGCAGCCAGCGCCTCGCAGACATAGGCCCCAAACCGCGCGATCGCCGACGTCTCATGCCAGGGGCCGACCCAAGCGAGCCGTCTGATCGAGACATCCTCCCTGGCCTGGAGGCCAGAAATTTCTTTCCTGCTCAGGCGCGGCATTGAGACGCTTCCGAGCCGCTTCGGTGGGTTCCTGCTTCGGACCGCCAACGCATTCCGCGCTGAACGGTGGGGCTTGCCGCGCGCTGGGTCACGACATGAGCCTTTCGATCACATCCCCCCAAGACAGGGCGAGGCGCCGCAGTGTCTCGCGTCCGGCGCGGCCCATGAGAACGGCTCGCGCCGGGTCCTCGCTGATCCGACGGAAGGCCGACCCCAGGGCGGCCGGGGAAGGCTCGACAACATAGCCGTTCTCGCCGTCGCGGACGATGTCCAGCACCGCGCCGGAATCCGTGGTGGTGATGACCGGCTTCCTCGCTGAGAACGCCTCCAGCGTGACATAGCCGTAATTGTCCTCGTCGAGCGGGATGTAGGCCGACGCGAGGCATCTGTTCACCCGCTCAGCCAACTCCCCGCGCGCAAGGAACCTGAGCTCGAGCCGAAGCCTGTCGGCCACGCCAAGCTCCTCGGCGAGAAGACGCCAACGGCCTTCCAGATCCTCCGTCTCCGGAGGTCCAGCGATCCAGAGCCGCGCCGACGGCGCATGGGCGAGCGCCCGGATTAGAAGCTCCTGGCGCTTCGCGGCGCCAACGCGGCCGGCGGCCAGGATGTAGCCCTCTGCGTCCCCTCCGGAAAAGAGTTCGGGGTCGTTCAACGGCGTCGCCAGCGGTATGGCCTCGAGGCCGTGATAGCGGCGCACGCGGCGGGCCGCGCCTGGTAGTGCGAAGAACCGCGTTGCCTCGGCGAACGCCGCCTCGTCGGCTGTCCTGATCGCAGCGCGAAGCTCGTCGCCCGCCGCGTCCCGTCCGATGTGCGTCTGGCCAGCGTCGAACAGGTCATAGGCCTGCCGGAACTGATGCAGCAGCCACAGCCGCTTGTCGCGATGCTCGATGAGATAGGCGGGAAACTTCAAGGCGATCACGCGATCGACGTTGAACAGCCGCAGCGTCCGCGCGATCAGCATCTCCTCGACGAGGCGTTCCGCCGGCTCCCAGGAGAACGGCAGGGCAAGCGCCTCCGCCTCGTGGTCCTGGCCGTGCAGCCGTGCCACGAGATGGCGTGCCAGCTCCTCGGCGCCACCGTGGACGAAGGGCTGCTTCGTCGTGACGACGAGGACCTTCACGACATAAGCCTCTCCACCACTCGGTCCCAAGAGATGCCAAGCTCCGCGACTCGGGCCGCGGCTCCCTCGCCGAGACGCCGGGCGAGCTCGCGATCGGCGTACAGCTCGTCGAAGGCGGCGGCCAGTGCGTCCGGCGTCGGCAGCGTGATCAGGCCTTCCCGGCGATCGCGCACGAACTCGAGCGTGCCGCCCGAATCAAGACATGTCAGCGTGCATCGCCCGGCCTGCGCCGCTTCGAGCGTCGGATAGCCGTAGGAATCCTCGTCGAGCGGCACGTACGCGGACGCCAGCGCTCCGGCGAGCAGGCGCACCTTCTCTTCCTCCGGGATCCAGCGATCCTCGACCATGCAGCGATCGCCGACGCCAGCCGCCAGCGCGAGAGACTTGAGCTCAGCGACATAGGCGGGATCCGAGGCGCGGCCGCACAGGACAAGACGGACGGGTGTGCGGGTGCGGGCCAGCGCCTCGACGAGGAGGTGCTGACGCTTGTGGCGCTCGATGCGGCAGACGCTGACGATAGCGTCGCCATACGGCCCGGAGCGGAAGATCCCAGGCGACTGCAAGGGCGGATAGAGAACCTCCGCGGACAGGCCGTTGAACTGTAGGACACGCTCCGCCACGACTTGGCTGTTGGCGAACAGCCGGTGCGCCTCCGCCAAGGCGGCGGTGTCGGCCGCGCGGATCGACACGCGCAGGGCGCGCCCGCGGGCTGTGTCGGGCAGCCCGCGATACGGCGAATCCCACAGATCATACAAAATCCGCACATGGTGAATGAACCAGCACACCTTCCGAGGATGGCGCACCAGATGGGCGGGCGGCCGAAAGGTGATGACACGATCGAATTGCCGCTGGAAGTCCATCAACCGGAACGCCGCCATCTGATCCAGCAGAAACTCCGGCTCATCCGTCGTTGGCACAAAAAAACTCTCCACCCGGTGTCCGCGCTCCCGCAGCTGCGCCTCGGTCCACTCCACGATGAAGCGCGCCCCGCCGGCAATCAGCGGAACGCACGAGGACACGAGGGCGACCCTTTCGGAGGCGGGCGTGTCGGCCCGCACTGGTACATCGGCGTGCGGCATGGCAATTCCGAGTTTCAGAGGGCGAGCCGTCGCAACGACGGCCAGGCTGCGAGACCGCCTTTGACAAACAGGACATTCGCCGAGGCGACCGCAGACAAGTCGCGCTCTTCCAGCGGGGTCAGCGCGCCGGGCTGGCCGAACTCATCGATCAGCCAACCCTCCAGTCCGAGCGCGGAAAACCGCCCGAGCCACGCCGGGATAGCGATGCCCGCGCGTCGCAGGTGCGCAGGTCCGAACTCGACGATGAGAGCAAGCCGTTCCGCCGCGGCGATCGTTGCACGCAAGCCCGCGACGACGTCGAGCTCCATGCCCTCCACGTCGATCTTGACCAAGGACGGGCACCGACCCCTCAGCACGGTGTCGAGGGTGGTGATGGGAACCTCGATCGACCGGACTTCGCCAAGCGGATCGCCGATCAACGTCCCCTCCCCGAGGACCTCGCCGACAAAAAGTCTTCCCGAGCCTTCCGTCGCGCCGGCGGCGGAGACGATGATGTCGACACGCTCTGCGAGATCATTCAGGGCCATATTGCGCCGCAGGAGCTCCGCCAGCCGGGGATTTGGCTCGAGCGCCACAACCCGGCCAGCCGGCCCGGCCGTGCGCCCCATCGCCAAGCTGTGCAACCCGATGTGCGCGCCAACATCCACAACAAGATCGCCTGGCTCCAGCAGCGCCCGAACAAGCTCGCGGGTGCCCGGCTCGAGACAGCCGCCGGACTCGGCCAGCGCTGCGACGAGGCGGGAATCCTCCCGCGGCGCGAGAAGCCAGCCATCCGGACCTCGCATCAGGATAACATCGTCACCGCCCGCGACGACAGCCGAACGGAGGGGCGTCGTGAGTACACGTTCCGTCGCCCCCCGGCGCTCCGCCGCCGCTGCCGCGAAGCTGGCCTCCACGGTGCCATGAAGCTGATCCAGTCGGCGCTCCAGGGCATCCCATCGCCGCGAACGCTCCGCCGCCGCTGCCGCGAAGCTGGCCTCCACGGTGCCATGAAGCTGATCCAGTCGGCGCTCCAAGGCATCCCATCGCCGCGCGCGCTCCGCCGCCTCCCGAGACAGATCAGCGACATGCCGCTCGAGCCGCGACAGACTTGCGGCCGTGGCCGAATTGTCGACCGCAACCGTCATCAGACGCTGCAACCGCACGAGCAAGGGCACCGCCAGGGGCCTCACGAGGCGAAGCGCCATCCGCCCTAGTCGCCGCCAGAGGGGGAGCGATGGGGTGGGCGGCGAACGGGACGCCAGACCCGTCTGTCGGTGGGCCCCCGCCTGAGGGGGCGCCAAGTGAGCTCCTCCGAGCGATGGGGTGGGCGGCGAACGGGACGCCAGACCCGTCTGTCGGTAGCGACCGCGCAGACGCTCGAGCAAAACCCCTCCCCTTACGGCTCTCTCGGACGGCGACAACACAAGCCGCGCTTACCCAAAAACCACCGGAAAACGCAAGCGACGCCGGCGGGGCCGAACCTCGCGCATGTCCATACCTCAATCTTGCCTCTGCGACTGACGTGGCGACAACGCATGCTACCCGTTCGCGCCGGCAGGAATTTTCCGCGATGCTTCTCCCGATGGAGATCAAGGCCTCGATCAGCGTCCTCCGCAAGAAACCTCGCTTCGCTGCGCGGCCCGATTCTTCTCGCCGCCTATTTCAGCGTGATCATCGACATCTCGATGCTCAGTCCGACGAACTCCATGTTCGAGGTCTACGCCCGGGCGTTGAACAGCCGCTCCGAAAGCACCCTTTTCAGCCTAACGCTTATCCTTCTGCTGACCCTCGCCGTCATGGGGACGCTCGAGTCGGTCCGCCCGCGTGTGCTGCTCCGCATCTCCTCGGCTTTCGACCGGAAACTGAGCGGAGGCGTGTTCGACCGCATATACGCCTCCGAAATCCGCCTCCTCGGACAGCACCGCTCCCGCCCGCTGTCCGATCTTACCAAATTCACCAGCTCATGACCGACGCGGCGTTGTTCGCGTTCTTCGACGTCATCTGGATCCTGATTTATGTCGCGGTCCTGTTCCTTATCCATCCGCTCCGCAGCTGGATCGTTCTCTTCGCCGCTGAAATCCTGCTCGTGCTTGCGATCGCGCACGACTTCATGACCCGCAAAACGGCTCCTGGAGCCCTTGGCGGCGCGAACGAAAGGCTTGAACTTCGTGGAAAGATGATTGCGCAACGGCGACGCGCACGACGCTATCTCTCCACTAAGGCCTGGAACACAAGGCTCAGCTGGTCGTACATGGGATTTTCCGTTTGTGCGAACAGGTGCGCGCACGTACGCTTGAGGTATGAATCGTTTTGCGTCACAGATGATTTGAACGATGGCGGAGACGTTGCGACAACGCTTGGCAATTCAACCGCCGAGCCTCAGGACCCATTCATCGCTTGGTGCGACGCGGCGTGGTATGAGTCTGAGCATGGCGGAGGTACCGGCGTGCCCAGCCCAAAGCCGCCTTTCCTGCTTTCGCCTGCGCAGATGC
>CALBEG010000189.1 GCA_937927455.1 uncultured Elioraea sp.
GCGGTTCGCGCCCTCGGCAAAAACCCCGCAGCATTCAAGACGCGCGTTCTCGCCCTCGGCTCGGCCCTCGCCGGGTTGGCCGGTGGCTTCTACGCGCACGTCATCACCTATCTTTCCCCCGACCAGTTCACCGCCCTTGTCACCTTCTACGTCTGGATGGCGATGATCCTCGGGGGTGTTGGGCGCGTCTCGGGCGCGGTGCTCGGCGCCCTCCTGCTGATGGCGTTTCTCGAGGGAACGCGCTTCGTGCGAGATGCGCTGCCAGGCCTCGTCTCGGAGGTGGAGATGGCCAGTGTCAGACTCGGCGCGGTCGGCCTTGCGCTGATTCTATTCACCTTGTTCCGTCCGCAGGGCCTCGTCGGCGACTACAGTCGGCGATGAAGCTGCTCGTCCGCGAGATCAGCAAGGCCTTCGGGGGGTTCCATGTCCTCGACCGTGTCTCTCTCTCGTTCGAAACCGGTGGCCTCCTCGGCATCATCGGACCGAACGGGGCGGGAAAGTCGACATTGTTCTCTGTGCTGTCCGGCTTCATCAGCGCGGATCGCGGCAGCATCCTGCTCGGGGAGCGCGCGATCGACCGACTGTCTCCCCAGGAGCGGGCGCAGCTTGGACTGGTGCGCACTTTCCAGGTGCCACGCGAGTTTCACCACCTCACGGTCCGCGAGAACTTGATGGCTGCCGCACCCCACCAGCCGGGGGAACGCCTGATCCCTCTCTTCCTCGCGCCTGCCCGCGTGCGCGCAGCCGAGCGCGCCGTGCGCGAGCGTGCCGACGAGGTCATCGCGTTCCTCCGTCTTGATGCCGTGGCAGACCTGCCTGCGGGACGGCTTTCGGGCGGGCAGAAGAAGCTGCTCGAACTTTGGACGCGCACTTTTGACCGAGCCTCGGCTGGTCCTGCTCGACGAGCCTTTTGCCAATGTCCATGCCGTACTCGTCGGGGAGATCATCGAGCGGATCGCTGCCCTGCACGCCCGCGGTATCGGTTTCCTGATCATCGAGCACGATCTCGGATCGCTTGCACGGCTGGTGCCCCGCATGCTGGTGATGGATCGTGGTCGCGTCATTGCCGAAGGCGAGCCGCGTGCAGTGCTCAACGACCCAGCGGTCCGTGCGGCCTATCTCGGTAGGACGACGCCATGAGCCTGCTCGAGATCACCGACCTCGCCGGAGGCTACGGAGAGAGCGACATCTTGCGCGGCGTCGACCTCGCGCTTGAAGAGGGCGAGATCTTTACAGTCGCCGGAACGAACGGCGCCGGCAAGTCGACTCTCGCTAGGGCTGTGATGGGGCTTCTGTCGCGCGTGCGGGGCAGGGTCGCATTCGATGGAAGCGACCTCCTGGCGCTGCCGACGGAAGCCAGACTTGGCCTGGGCATCGCTTACGTGCCGCAGGTGCGCAACGTGTTTCCGTCGCTCACCGTCGTCGACAATCTGCTCGCCATGCGTGGGCTGAGGGCTCTGCGGCAGCGGCTGGAGGAGATCTTCGCCCTCTTTCCCGCCCTCGCCGAACGCAGACGAGCCAATGCCGGGCGCCTTTCGGGAGGCGAGCGCCAGCAACTCGCGATCGCTCGCGCCCTGATGGTGAGACCGCGACTGATGGTTCTCGATGAGCCAACGGCTGCTCTCGCGCCGGCGCTCGTCGCCGAAATCTTCGCGCACGTGGCCGAGCTGCCTCGCCTGGGCGTGACGGTGCTGATGGTCGAACAGCGCGCAAGACCAGCCCTGGCGATTTCAACCCGCGGCTGCATTCTCGACCAGGGGCGCGTTGCCATGCTCGATCGGGCGGAGACGCTGCTGGCCGACGAGCCCGCGGCCGATCTTTATCTCGGCAGCCCGTCGCCGTCGTGACCTCGCCTCTGGCTGCGGAGGCGGTTCGGCACAATCCGGCGCCCAGCCCGTGGCACGAACTCCTGTCAACCGCTCTGCAGGTCGTTCAGACGGACGCGCCGGCCACGACGCAGTGGCCATGCACGGCGCAACGTCCGTCCACACTGTCGCTTCCCAGCGCATCGCTGTGGCCGGACGGCCTGAGGCGTTGCGCGCGTCGTGCGGGTGGCAGCGCGTGCCGGCGGCAGTGCAGCACGGGACGGCACACGCCCCTCGCTGGCTGCAACACTCCGCAGCCCTGGAACCCTGGAAGGACGGCGGGGAACACACCACCACAGAAGCGTCGCTCAAGCCGAGGGTTCAGCCTTTCTTTGCCACCCCATCCCCCTCATTTCGTCGCCCACGACGCGGATCGCGCGCGCACGTTGACGACGAACAGCCCCTGGGCACGATCGGCCAACTCCCGAACAAGGACTGGCGCCACGCCCTCGCAACCGAAAGGCACCGCCTTGCCGTCTGCTCGGTCGACCGAGAGCGCGGAGCGTTCTCCGCACTCGGCGTTGTCGAAGCCTGCACAAGGACCGGCCAGGCGAGCGGTCAAGTCCCGACCAGCTCCGCGCAGCGGCGTGGAGTATGCTCGTGGCTGGCGCGCAAGGGCCGGCGCCGCAAGCAAGCGTGAACGCTGCGCGCCGGCACCGAACGGCATCCCCACGTCGAGCGCAGCGGAACGCCGATTGCTTGCGCGTTGCACCATGGTTCGTCGGTAGCACATCGTGCGAGACGATCGGGATCGGAGGAGAGATGGAGCCTTATCTCTGGGAGTGGGGCAGTGCGATCCTGCGCTGGCTGCACATCATCGCCGGCATGGCCTGGATTGGCGCGAGCTTCTTCTTCATGCACCTCGACGCCCTGCTCAAGCGGAGGGCCGATCTGCCAGACGGCGTGCTCGGCTCGTCCTGGCAGGTGCACGGCGGCGGCTTCTACGAGATGCGCAAATGGACCGTCGCCCCGCCTGAGCTGCCGCCCGAACTCGTCTGGCACAAATGGCAGGCCTACTGGACGTGGATCTCGGGCGCGCTTCTCTTGGCCTGGATCTACTACGGGCAGGCCGAGCTTTATCTCATCGATCCCGCCGTGCTCGACATCGCCCCACCGCTTGCCGCCGGCATTGGCATCGCCGGGCTCGGCCTCGGCTGGGTTGTCTATGACGCGCTCTGCAGGTCGCGGCTGAAGGACAACGACGCAGCGCTGCTCGCGCTCCTGTTCCTGTTCGTCGTTGGGCTGTCGGCCGTCTTCGCCCACATGTTTTCGGGGCGGGCCGCGATGCTGCACACGGGGGCCGTGCTGGGCACGGTGATGACGGGCAACGTGTTCCTCGTCATCATCCCAAACCAGCGAATCATCGTCGCTGATCTCAAGGCGGGCCGCACGCCTGATCCGGCCCTCGGCAAGGCCGGCAAGCAGCGCAGCACGCACAACAACTACATCACGCTGCCCGTCGTATTCATGATGATCGCGAACCATTATCCGCTTGCATGGAGCAGGCCGTGGATGGTTCCGCTCATGGTCGCGCTGGTGACGGTCGCCGGTGCTCTCGTGCGCGTCTTCTACAATCTTCACCATGCCGGGCGAGGGTCGCCGTGGTGGGCGTGGGGCGCGGCAGGAGCGGCGATGGCGGCGGCGATCGCCCTCTCCATCGTTGCGGCACCGGGGCCGAACGCCGAAATCGGCCGTCGCGCGGGGCCCTCGCGTCCCGTGCCGGCGGAGGTGGCGGAGATCATGCTCGCGCGCTGTTCGATGTGCCACATGGCCGAGCCTGTCTGGGCCGGCATCGCAGTGGCACCGAAGGGCGTTCTGCTTGACAGTGACGCCGCGATCGCGCGCCAAGCCCAGGCCATCCGTGTCCATGCCGTGCTCACGCGGGCGATGCCGCCGAACAACCTGACGGGCATGACAGACGACGAACGCCGCGTGCTGGCGGCTTGGCTCTCTCTGCCCTGAGCCGCTCCTGCTCGCTGCCCTCAGCCCCAGAGCGCCGGATCGGGCGGGTGAACGAGACCACCATCGAAACGAAGCCCGTGCTCGCGATCGCGCGCCAGCCACAGGGGCCCATCCAGATCGACGAACGCCGCCCCTTGCGCGACGAGATGCGCCGGTGCCATCGCCAGCGATGAGCCGACCATGCAGCCGACCATGACGCGAAAGCCGAGCCGTTCGGCATTCGCCTTCAATCGCAGCGCCTCGGTGAGGCCGCCTGCCTTGTCGAGCTTGATGTTGACCACAGCGTAAAGCCCGACAAGGCGGTCGAGCGTGGCAGTGTCGTGCGCGGACTCGTCGGCGCCGATCGGCACGCCCCAGTCACGACCGCGCAGCGCTTCGTCCGCATCCGCTGGCAAAGGCTGTTCGAGCAGGTCCACCTCCGCCTCGACCAGGGTGGGCGCAAGCTGCTCCAGCGAATCGAGGCTCAGCGCCTCGTTGGCATCGACGATCAACCGTGCCTCCGGCGCCGCAGCCCGCACGGCAGCGATACGCTCCGCATCGAGACCGTCGCCAGTCAGTTTGAGTTTCAGGAGCGGCATTCCCGCGGCCGCGGCCGCCGCCTCGGCCATCGCCTGCGGTGTGTCGACGGCAAGGGTGAAGGCGGTCACCAACGGTACGGGCGGTGCAAGCCCAGCGCGCTCCCACACCCGTCGTCCCGACCGTTTTGCCTCCAGGTCCCACAAGGCGCAATCGACCGCATTGCGCGCCGCACCCGGTCGCATCGCGTGCGCGAGCCCTTCCCGCCCAAGCCCGCCCGCGATCGCCGGCCCGATCGCTGCAATCGCTGCCAGCGCGTCCTCAACCGTCTCGCCGTAGCGCGCGTAAGGCACGCACTCGCCGCGGCCGATCAATCCCTCCTCTTCGATCTCGCAGACAACAACGCGCGCCTCCGAGCGTGCG
>CALBEG010000190.1 GCA_937927455.1 uncultured Elioraea sp.
CGCTATCCGACGGGCGATCTCGCCCTCGACAATGTCTCGCTCACTGTTCCCAAGGGCCAGGTCATGGCGCTGATCGGGCCGTCGGGCGCAGGCAAATCGACCCTCATCCGTTGCGTCAATCGCCTGGTCGAGCCAACCTCAGGGCGTGTGGTGTTGGGCGAGACAGAGATCACACGCCTTGGTGATCTCGCACTGCGTCGCGCCCGCCGCCGTATGGGGATGATCTTCCAAGAATACGCGCTCATCGAGCGGCTGA
This sequence comes from uncultured Elioraea sp., assembly GCA_937927455.1. GTDB lineage: Bacteria > Pseudomonadota > Alphaproteobacteria > Acetobacterales > Acetobacteraceae > Elioraea. Next base: position 257 of record CALBEG010000190.1, read on the forward strand.
CCGTGATGGAGAACGTGCTTTCCGGCCGCCTCGGCTACGTGGGGTTCTGGCGCTCCTGGTTCCGCCGCTTTCCGCTGGCCGACATCGAGGAAGCGTTCCGGCTTCTGCATCGCGTCGGCCTAGACCACATGGTTGACAAGCGGGCTGACGCGCTTTCAGGCGGGCAGCGCCAGCGCGTTGGCATCGTCCGCGCCTTGATGCAGAACCCTGAGCTGCTGTTGGTGGATGAACCCACCGCGAGCCTCGACCCGAAGACCTCGCGCCAGATCATGCGGCTGATTATTGAACTGGCGAAGGAACGGGGCCTATCGGCTATCATCAACATCCACGACGTCCTGCTCGCACAACAGTTCGCAGAACGCATCGTCGGCCTTCGCGCGGGGTGCATCGTCTTCGACGGTGCGCCCGAAGCGATGACGCCAGAGGTTCTCACTCGCATCTATGGCGAGGAGGACTGGTCGAAGACGATTCGCCGCGACGAGGACGACGAGGGCGACCATCGCGAACCCGCTGCGGCGACGGATACGCTGAAGGTGGTCGCCGCGCAGTGACGATGCACGCCCCGCGGAACGCGCCCGACCGATGACCACCGCCACGCTTTCCTTCGACGCCCGCGCCGCCGCCCGCGCTTGGCGTCCCCCGCCGCTGATCGAAAGCGTGTGGCTACGCTACGCTGTCTATCTCGCTGCCCTTCTCTACCTCGTGGTCGGCCTCGGCTCGATCGAAGTGAACTGGACTCGCGCGGCGGAGGGTATCGAGCGCGGAGCGCGTTTTCTCGCCGCCTTCTTTCCCCCCGACTTCGTCAGCCAGTGGTACGACATCCAGGAAGGCATCCTGGAAAGCCTCACCATGACGGTGGTATCCACGGTGTTCGGCGTCATCCTCTCCGTGCCTTTCGCGTTCGGGGCGGCGCGAAACATCGCGCCGCTGCCCATCTACCTCTTCTGCCGGAGTGTGATCGCGATCAGCCGCACCTTCCAGGAGGTGCTGATCGCCATCCTGTTCGTCGCCATGTTCGGCTTCGGGCCGCTGGCCGGCATGATCACGCTCGCTTTCGCCACCATCGGTTTTCTGGGCAAGCTTCTGGCCGAGGACATTGAGGACATCGATTCGTCTCAGGCTGAGGCTGTGCGCGCGACGGGCGCGTCTTGGTTCCAGCTCCTGGCATGGGGAATTCAGCCGCAGGTGTTGCCGCGCTTTATCGGCCTCACAGCGTACCGGTTCGACATCAACTTCCGCGAAAGCGCGGTGCTGGGGCTGGTTGGTGCCGGCGGCATCGGCGATACGCTCAACTCCTCGCTCGACCGTTACGAGTTCGGCACATCAGCGGCCGTTCTGCTCATTATCATCGCGATCGTGCTCGCCTGCGAATACGCCTCAGGCTGGATACGCCGGGCGGTGCAGTGAGGAGGGCTGGATCATGCCGGTGATCACGAAGCCAGATGGCACGCGGCTGTGGATGCGCCGGACCACGGCGGGAGACCTCGCCACGTGGTTCGGTTGGCTTCTGGGAGTGGCGCTCACCGTTGTCTGCTTCCAGTTCATCTCCGAACAAACGATTTGGGCGTTCGTGTGGGACGCGCCGCGCCAGGCAGCGGATTTGCTCAACCGCTCCGTTCCGCCGCGTTGGGACTACGCGAATGAGCTGTGGAAGCCGATGTGGGACACGATCAACATCGCGACCCTCGGCACGCTGCTTGCCATTCTTATCGCCGCGCCGACGGCGTTTCTCGCCGCGCACAACACCACACCGTCGCGCGCGCTGGTACGCCCTATTGCCCTGTTCATCATTGTTGCGTCGCGTTCGGTGAACTCGCTGATCTGGGCGCTCATTCTCGTCATCATCCTCGGCCCTGGCATGCTTGCCGGCATTCTTGCGATTGGGCTCAGGTCCATCGGCTTCATCGGCAAGCTGCTGTATGAGGCGATCGAGGAGATCGACCCAACCCAGGTGGAGGCGGTCCGCGCCACCGGTGCCTCAGGCGCGCAGGTTCTTGGGTGGGGCATTGTGCCGCAAATCGCACCCGCCTTCGCCGGCATCACCGTCTTCCGCTGGGACATCAACATTCGCGAGGCGACAGTGTTGGGCCTTGTTGGCGCGGGCGGCATTGGGCTGCAGTTGCAGGCCTCCATCGGACGGCTCCAGTGGGAGCAGGTGTCGATGATCCTGCTGCTCATCTTCGCCACCGTGATCGTTTCTGAGTGGGTGTCGGCGCGGGTGCGCCACGCCATCATTTGATCCGTAGGCGCGGTCGATCAGGCATCAAACCCCTCAGTCACGCTCGCCGACCGCATCGCTCAGCGTTAGCGGTCAATTCGACGTGTCTTCAGCGAAGCTTGCGCCAGTTGACCGTCGCATACGCTCGGTATGCGCGAGACCCTTCCTGATCAGACCTCACACCTAGCCATAACAGAGGCGGAGGGATCAAAGAAAACTTACCGTCGCACGGGAGAGGCTGGCGCTTTGAGATAGGCCTCAAGTGTCTCAGCGTCAGGCGCCCGGATGGTCATGCGATTGGGGCCGGCACCGATCCGCGAGACGGATTTTGCGGGTTCGCCTTGGGTTTGGAACTCGTCGATGCTCTTGCGGTCATCCTTCCGGAACACCCACAGTCGCCCGTCGACAATCGAGGTGAAAAACCCGGGGCGATCAAACGGACTGCCAATGGGATGGCCGCCAGCATATGCAGACACAGGCACGGCAAGCGCAAACATGGAAACGGTGACGAGAGTCCGGAGCCTCATGCTGTGACCACTCCTTCTCGCATAATGCGCGGGGGTACTCCGAGCCGTAGCATCAATCACGTGAAGTCTTGATGAAGGTCCTAACCGCTTCCGCCCAAGCCTTTTTCCGCGTTTAGCACTGGCGCGAACGACAGCCGGCCACCTGAACCGCCATCGCCCCTGTTCCCTCCGTCGCTCAAATCCCCTCTCCGAAAGCCTGGCGGCGGAGCTCCTTCAGGCGCAGCTCACCTCCGGCCAGTTTAGGGTGGATGGCAAGCGCCGCCTCGAAGGCGCGCAGCGCCGCGAGGGCATCGCCACGGCGCTCGTGGATGTACGAGAGCCCGACCAGGGCGCCGAAATGCCGCGGTTCACGCGCAAGCGCCTCGGCGATGTCGCGCGCGGCATTGTCGAGTTCGCCGCGGCGGAAATAGACCGTGGCGCGCTTGTTCCAGCCTTCCGCAAGTTCGGGGGAAAGCGCGATGACGGCGTCGAAATCCTCAAGCGCGTCTTCATAGGCTTCAGCCTGCAGGTGGCGCAGCCCTCGCCGCATCAGGAGCTGCACGGTGGGCGAGCCCTGGTTTTGCCAGACGGACCAGATTTGTGCCTCGATCGCCTGCGCCGTGGCCTCGTCGGGCGCACGCTTCAACCCCTCGAAGAGCTGATCCAGCGTGAGGCGCGGCCGGCGCTCCTGGGCGACGGAAGCCGGACCCGCGAACGCAAGCATGAGACCGGGCAAAAGGTGCCGCCGCCGCATGGCGCGATGGTCAGGCCGGCTCCGTCGCCTCCGCAAGTCTCGCGCGATCACGTCCGCGCGCAATCGCCTCCGGCAGCGGGCCGCCCGCCATCCAGTCGAGCAAGGAGACGGTGTGCACGACCGGGATCCCCTGCCCCGACAGCTGGGTGAGGCAGCCGATGTTGCCGGTGGCAATCAGGTCGGGGCGGGTGCGACGGATGTTGTCGAGCTTGCGCGCCTTCAGCTGCGCCGCGATTTCGGGTTGCAGCAGGTTGTAGGTGCCGGCTGAGCCGCAGCAGAGATGGCCTTCCGGCACATCCAGCACGGTGAAGCCGGCACGCTTGAGGAGAGTCTTGGGCAGGGTGGTGATCTTCTGCCCGTGCTGCATCGAACAGGCCGAATGGTAGGCGACGCGCAGCGGCACCGCAGCCCGGGTCGGTTCGTAGCCAAACTGGCCGAGGAATTCGGTGATGTCGCGTGCGAGCGACGAAACTTTCGCCGCTGCTGCCGCCCACGCCGCATCGTGCTCGAGGAGGTGGGCGTAGTCCTTGACCTGGGTGCCGCAGCCCGAGGCATTGATGACGATCGCATCGAGGCCCGGGCCGGTGATCTCGCCCATCCAGGCGGCGACATTGCGCCTGGCCGCTTGCCGCGACGCCTCCTCATCGCCGAGATGATGCACGAGCGCTCCGCAGCAGCCGGCA
>CALBEG010000191.1 GCA_937927455.1 uncultured Elioraea sp.
GTTCGATCTCATCGTGATGGACGAGGCCTCGCAGATCAGGCCCGAAGACGCATTCGGGTCGCTGCTCCGCGGTCGTCAGACAGTGATCGTGGGTGATCCGAAGCAGCTGCCGCCAACCGACTTCTTCGAGCGACTGTTTGACGGCGAGGAGGATGACGAGGAGGACGCGCCGGAAGGCGCGAAATCCGTTCTCGACCTTGCCGCGCGTGCCTTTGCTCCCAAGCGGCGCCTGCTGTGGCACTACCGTTCCCGCCACCAGTCGCTGATCGCCTTCTCCAACCGGCACTTCTACGACGACGAGCTCGTCATCTTTCCCGCTGCTGCGGAGCCGGGCGAGGATTTGGGCGTCGAGCTTCGGCAGGTGGGCGGCCTCTGGCGGGGCGGCGAGGGCCGGAGAGTCAACATCGAGGAGGCCCGGGCCATCGTCGCCGAGGTGGTGGCGCGGGCGGCCAGGCGCCCGGATTTGAGCATGGGTGTGGTGGCCATGAACGTGGCGCAAGCGGACTTGATTCGACGCGAGATCGACGTGCAGGCGGCGCGGGATGACGCGCTGCGCCGCTACCTCGAGGTCTGGGAGGAGCGCGCGAACCCGCTCGAGCCATTCTTCGTCAAGACCCTCGAGAACGTGCAGGACGACGAACGCGACGTGGTGCTGATCTCGCTCGGCTACGGCAGGAACGCAGAAGGTGTGCGGCATCAGCGCTTCGCGCCGATCCAGCGCAACTCCGATGGGGATCGTCGTCTCACCGTGCTCTTCACCCGTGCCCGCGCGAAGATCGTCGTGTTCGCCTCGCTGGAGCCGGAAGAGATCCTTGCCGATGGCAAGGCGCGCGGCGTACGCATTCTGCGCGACTATCTCGCCTATGCGCGCGAGGGCGGTGTGCTGCCGGCAAGGACGGACGGCACGACAGGCAGCCCGGAGAGCCCGTTCGAGGAGGCGGTGAGCCGCACTCTGATCGCGCGCGGCTTCGACGTCGTCCCACAGCTCGGTGTGCAGGGCTATCGCATCGACCTCGCCGTGCTCGACCCGGACGACCCCAAGCGGTACGTGGTCGGCATCGAGTGCGACGGCGCCACCTATCACCGCGCGCGCTGTGTGCGGGACCGCGATCGGCTGCGCGAGGAGAACCTGAAGCGGCTTGGCTGGCGCATCGTGCGCGTATGGTCGACCGACTGGTTCGGCAACCCCGACGGCGCGGCGGAGGCACTCGCCGCCACGATCAAGCGCGAAATCGAGGCCGCTCGCGAGGACGGTCGGTCGCCAGTTCAGCCGCACGGTACCGCGGCCGCCCTTCGGCCGGCCTCCGCCCCTTGACCTGCCCGGCAGACGACGCTCGACCCCGCGCGGGCGCAGCCCCCCTCGCATGCCGAGGCGGTCGGGCCTCTGCGCGCCGCCGCGGTGGCGATGGCATGGGGCGACGTCGCGCTTCCGCTTGACGCGATTCTCCGGCGCTTCCGCGACGAAGTGATCCGGTTCGAGATGCCGAACGCCGATCCGGCCCGAGGCCTTCTGCGCGATGCCTAGCTTGAGGAGATCGTGCGTCAGCGCCTCGACGACCCCGACGACGTCCACCGCAAGATCCCGCTCGCGTTGCGCGAACGGACCGACCCCGAGCAGGTGAGGCGTTACCTGGAGCAGGTTTGCGACCTTGTCGCTGGTCGTGCTGGCGCGGCGCCGCGCCTGCACTGAAGCCTCGAGGGACGAGGTTCGCGCTTGCGTCGATGGTCCGCGGCGGTCCTTGTCCTCAGGGGCGTGGTGGTGCCGCGGTGACGAGGCAGGGTGGCGCCGGCGGCGGATTGACACGATCGCGCCTCCCGCCCAGCGTTGGGTCACCCAGCCGCACACTGTGGGGGTCGTTTCATGGCCAGCGACCGTCGCTATGCAATCGCGCTCATTCCGGGCGACGGCATCGGGCGCGAGGTTGTGCCTGAGGGGGTGCGCGTGCTGGAAGCCGCCGGACGTCGCTTCGGCTTTACGCTCGCCTGCACGGAATACGACTGGTCCTGCGACCGCTACCTGACGACCGGTGCGATGATGCCCGAGGATGGTCTCGAGCGCTTGCGCGAGGCGGATGCGATCTTCCTCGGCGCGGTCGGTTGGCCGGGGGTGCCCGACCACGTCTCGCTCTGGGGTCTGTTGATTCCGATCCGCCGCAGCTTCGACCAGTATGTGAACCTCCGCCCCGTTCGGTTGCTTCCCGGCATGCGCAGCCCCCTGGCTGGGCGCGGGCCCGAGGATGTTGATTTCATCGTCGTTCGCGAAAATACGGAGGGCGAGTACTCGACCTTGGGCGGGCGGATGTTCAGTGGAACGGAGCGGGAGTTCGTCGTCCAGGAGAGCGTGTTCACCCGCCTCGGCGTCGACCGGATCCTGCGCTGCGCCTTCGAACTCGCGCGGTCTCGGCCGAAGAAGCACCTCACCAGCGCGACCAAGTCGAACGGCATCACCTTCACCATGCCCTTCTGGGACGAACGTTTCGCCGTCATCGGGCAAGAGTACCCCGATGTGCGGCAGGACCAGTTCCACATCGACATCCTGTGCGCGCACTTTGTGCAGCACCCGGACTGGTTCGACGTCGTGGTGGGGTCCAATCTCTTCGGCGACATCCTGTCCGACCTTGGTCCGGCGGTGGCAGGCTCGATCGGGGTGGCGCCTTCGGCGAACATCGATCCCGAACGGCGCTTTCCCTCGATGTTCGAACCCGTGCACGGTTCGGCTCCCGACATCGCCGGCAAGGGGGTGGCGAATCCGATCGCCCAGATCTGGTCGGGGGCGATGATGCTCGACCATCTTGGAGAGACCGAAGCGGCAGCCGCCATCCTGTGCGCGATCGAACGCGTGCTGGCCGAGGGGCCGCGCACGCGCGACCTTGGCGGCAGGGCGGGCACCCGGGAGGTGGGGGAGGCGATTGCCGCCTGTCTTTCCGCCTGAGGGCCCACGGTTGAATGCCCTCTCTTCATGGCCTACACTCCCTTTCGCGTTGCGATTCATTCTCAGTTGGGACGCGACGAGGCAGAGGCACGGGCAGGTGGTGAGGGCGGAGGGTCGATGGGGCGGGACTTCAGCTACATCGCGCGGCGGTGCGAACGGGCCGTGGTCTCCGCCTATCGCGAGTTGCGCGCCCACGGAACGGGCGATCCCGAGGCCTTCCGCGCCTGCACCATCCTGTACCGGATCCATCACCCCGAGGCTTCGATGAACGAGGCCCGCAGGCTGGTCGCTGAATGGATCGACCATCACGTGGTGCGCGAGAGCACGGGGCCGACGCGCGGCTGTCCCTGCGATTGAGAGACTGAGAGGCGCGGGCCGCCGGCGACGCGCAAGCGGCGCACCGATGCGCGTCTTCGACCTGCAAGGCCATCGCGGAGCGCGCGGGCTCGCCCCCGAGAATACGCTCGCTGGCTTCGCCCGGGCGCTTGCCATCGGCGTCAGCACGCTGGAAATGGACATCGCTGTGACGGCGGATGGTGTGGTCGTCGTCAGCCATGATCCGGTCCTGAACCCGGACCTCACCCGGGGGCCGGACGGGGCTTGGCTCGACGCACCGGGTCCTGCGATCCGCAGCCTCACCTTCCAGGAGCTCCGCCGCTACGACGTCGGGCGCCTCAAGCCCGGCAGCCGGACCGCGGTGCTGTTTCCCGACCAGTGCCCCATCGATGGCGAACGCGTCCCCTCGCTTTCTGAGGTGATCGGACTCGCCAAGGCGCGTGGCGCTGATCACGTCCGGTTCAATATCGAGACCAAGCTTTTTCCTGACCGTCCCGACCTCACGGTGTCGCCTGAGGAGATGGCGGAGCGGCTGGTGGCCGTGCTGGTCGCGGAGGGGGTGGCAGAACGGGCCATGGTGCAGTCGTTTGACTGGCGCAGTTTGCTCTGGGTGCAGTGCCACCGACCGGCGCTCACGACCTCGTATCTGACCAGTGCGCGCACGCTGGCCCCGTGCGGAACGGCCCCCTCACCCTGGTTGGCCGGCTTCGATCCGCGGGCGCACGGCGGCTCCATTCCGGCGGTCGTGCGCGCGGCGGGCGGCACCGTGTGGTCGCCGGACTATCGGGATATCTCAGGCGAAACGGTGGCGGCGGCTCGTGCCCTCGGGGTCGCGGTCATTCCGTGGACGGTGAACGCGCCAGCCGAGATGGCACGCCTGATCGATTGGGGCGTTGAGGGGTTGATCACCGACTATCCGGATCGGGCCCGGTCGGTGCTCGCGCAGTGTGGGATCGCGCCCCCGATCGCGATCGGTTCAGCCGGTTGAACGTTCGGGTGGCGTTTCGAAGAAGTTGGCGGTGGTCGAAAGCCGGCTGAGCAGGGCCTGCATGGCCGGCGCCTCATAGCCCCTCTCGGCGGTCAGCGCCGTCATCGGGCAGAAAAACTCATGGGCGTGCGGCACTTGGCCCTGGGCGAAGGGCTGGAAGTGCTTGTCCCTCAGGCCGTAGAGCACCCGCACATCGCGCACCGGCACGGTGAGCGGGCCGGTTGGTTCCGAGGCCAGAACGCCCGTGAGGCGCCAGCGCGGTGTGGGGTCTCCCCCACTTGCAGAGGCAAGAAGCCAAGGCAGCGGACAGACCGCGAGCAGGGAGTGGGTCGAGGGGGCGAACCGGGCCCTCTTGTCGAGCAGGTTCTGGAACGATGAGCAGGCTTCGATCGCGACCACGTCGCACCAGGGCTCGGCGGGGGTGCCGCCGAACTGAAGCCACATCCCATCCGGCAGGGTCTTGAGCCGGTCCGTCCCTGGGATCTTGAGGAAGGGTGAAACGGCGTTCGTAGCGTCCGCCGGACGGCCGCGTAGGACGCGCGGTGTGCCGCTGAGGCGTGTCCAGAGCCCAGGGGGATGTTGGGGCCACTTCCGCAACTGATGGCGGACCAGCGCGTCCAGGCTCGCGTACCTTTCCATGGGGCTGCCTCCTGGGGGATGCATTCCGTGCCTCCAGGACGCATTCTGAATACAACCGTCGGAAAAGTGCAAGCGGCGCTTATCAACCTATGATAGAAAATTCACGCTCTGCCGCCCCGGGTGGCGCATGTGTCAGCCTGTGAGTCGAAACCTGGAAAACCTGTGAGGCTTGGCCGCAATCGGCGGCGAAGCTTCGAAATCGGCCACACACCGCCCCTGTGGATGGTGTGGACAACACGCTCTCGCAATGTAACCTTTGCCCGGCCGGTGAGTCGCCGTCAAGTCTTGGCAGACAATGCGTCGTGGGCTGAGTCCGCCTCGCGCGGTGGGACGGTGTCCTCGCGGCGAGCCTGACCCAGGGTGGAGGTTTCTACGATCGACCGGACATCCGTGGGCGCGCCGCCTCTCAGCCGCGTTCGGCGAGCGGGATGACGTCCCGTTGTGTCGCCCCCGTGTAGATCTGGCGCGGGCGCCCGATCCGCTGCGAGGGGTCGCCGATCATTTCCTTCCACTGGCTGATCCAACCCACCGTGCGTGCGACCGCGAACAGGGCGGTGAACATGCTGGTCGGCAAGCCCATGGCCTTGAGGATGATGCCGGAATAGAAATCGACATTCGGATAGAGCTTGCGGCTGATGAAGTACTCGTCTGAGAGAGCGATCCGCTCAAGCTCCATAGCGATTTCGAGCAAAGGCTCGTGTTCGATGCCAAGCTCCGTAAGAACCTCGTGGCAGGTTCTCGCCATGATCTTGGCGCGCGGGTCGTAATTCTTATATACGCGATGCCCGAAACCCATCAGCCTGACGTTGCTATTTTTGTCCTTCACCTTGGCGATGAATTCCGGGATTCGGTCGACCGAGCCGATCTCGGCCAGCATCTTCAGCACCGCCTCGTTCGCTCCGCCATGGGCCGGGCCCCAGAGGGTGGCAATGCCCGCAGCGATACAGGCGAACGGGTTCGCCCCGGTGGAGCCCGCGAGCCGCACTGTCGAGGTCGAGGCGTTCTGCTCGTGATCAGCATGCAGGATCAGGATGCGATCCATGGCCCGCGCGAGCACGGGATTGATCACGTAGGGCTCGGTCGGCACCGCATTCAGCATGTAGAGGAAGTTTTCGGCGTAGCCGAGATCGTTGCGCGGATACATGAACGGCTGACCGACGGAGTATTTGTACGCCCAGGCAGCGATGGTCGGCACCTTCGCGATCAACCGATGTGAGGCGATTTCGCGCTGACGCGGATCGTTGATGTCGCTCGAGTCCGGATAGAACGCGCTCATGGCGCCCACCACCGCGGTCAGCACCGCCATCGGGTGGGCGTCGCGGCGGAACCCGTCGAAGAACCGCCGCAGCTGCTCGTGGATCATGGTATGGCGCATAATCGTGCGCGAAAACGCCTCGTATTGTGCTTTGGACGGCAGCTCGCCGTAGAGCAGGAGGTGCGCCACCTCAAGGAAGGTGCACTGTTCGGCGAGCTGCTCGATCGGATAGCCGCGATGCAGGAGGATCCCCTGATCCCCGTCGATGTAGGTGATGGTGCTCTCGCACGCCGCCGTCGCCCCATAGCCGGGGTCGTAGGTGAACATGCCGAGGTCCTGATACAGACGCCGAATGTCGATCACCGAGGGGCCAAGCGTGCCCGCGATCACCGGCAGGATGGCCGAGCGGTTGGTTCCATCGAGCGTGATGGTCACCGTCTGTGCGGCGGGATTCGACATCTCGTTCATGGCGGCTCTCCCCGGGCCTCAGGGCGCGTCCCGCCGCGCCCCTCTCGTTCACAGCCTTGTCAGATTAGGTCGGTCTCAGCGCCTCGGCAATCTGCCGCGGTGCAGCAAAGCCGCGTGTTCCACCGTCAGGGTCACACCAGCCGGCGGTAGAGGGGCTTGAGCAGGAAGGGGCTGAGAAACAAAGGAAACTGGCACAGCGCGAAGAAGGCAAGGATGTCGAACCCGGTCTCGGGCGGCAGCACAGCAAGATACAGCGCCATGTTGCGATTGCCGGACAAAAGCCCGGTCGCCAGCGCGATCCTGCGTCCGAAGGGGAGGAAGGCGAGGGCGGTCGCAGCGTTCAGCCCGTAGTTGGCGAGGAAGGCCAAAGCCAGCGCCAGAGCCATAAACCGCGGACGTTCGAGAAAGCCGGCGAGAATGCCGTCCATCACCCCAATCCCATACAGGGCGACCAGCAGAACCGCGGCGCCGTCGATCGCCCGCCCCCAGGGCGACAGCCGCTCCTCACCAGCAAACCGGCGAATAGCGAGGCTGAGCAGCAGCGGCAGGCCGACGACCAGGACAAGCCGTGCCGACAAGCCGCCGATGGTCAGCGGCAGGGCGACGCCAAGGAGGCCCAAGGCAAGCGGCGGCGCGGTGAACGGCACGACCAGGGTGGACAGGACGGAGGCGACCAGGGAGAGCTGCGGATCGAGCCCGACGAGACGGGCGAAGGCGGGGGCAGAGGTGGCGGCACACCCAGTCGCCATGATCACCAGCGCCTCGGCAAGCGCGCCGTCAAACCGCGCCAGCCGAACGATGGCCCAGGTGAGCAGGGGAGCGCCCACCATCAGCCACAGCACGAGCCATAACACGAGCGCAGGCCGGCGCAGGTAGCCGAACACGGCGGCGAAGTCGACGCGCAGCAGCACCAGAGTCATCAGCCCAACCACCGTCGGCGTGATGACGAACCGCATCGCGCGCGCGAGCGGCGGGGCGAAGAGGCCGAGGAAGATCGAAGCCCCAAGGAGCGCCGAGCCGTGCCAGGCGCAGGCCTCGAGGAAGCGGCGGAGAAACAAGGCGGGTCGCGGGCCTTTGCGGAACAAGGACCCTGTTCTATATGCCCGCCCATGCCCGCGCTACCCGCCCTTGTCGCGGCGCTGCTCCTCGCCGGCGCCGCGCCTGCCTTCGCGTCCTGTTCGGATCCCGCCGCACCCGGTGTGGACTGGCGACGCTGCCTGCTCGATCGACGCGACTTCAGCGGCGCTGACCTCACGGGCGCCGTCCTCCGCGACGCCTCGCTGCAACGCGCTGAACTCGCGCGCGCCAAGCTCGTCGAGGTCGATGGGGCGGATGCGCGCTTTGTCTCCGCCAATCTGCGCGAGGCCGATCTCTCTCGCGCGACGTTCCGCAGCGCCGATTTCACCCGCGCCGACCTGCGCGGCGCGATCCTGCGCGAGGCCGACCTCAGGCGGGCGCGCTTCTTCCGCGCCGATCTGCGCGGGGCGGATTTAACCGGGGCCAACCTCGCCGGGGTCGACCTGAACGGCGCCGAGCTCGGCGGCGCGCGCTGGATCGACGGGACACGCACCTGCGCCGAAGGCTCGGTCGGGGTCTGTCAGTAACGCGTCCGTTTCTGTCGCACGACGCGCCGCCGCGGCAGAGTGCAGGCATGACGGCTCAAGCGGCGACTCCTGAGCCCTACGACTACCTCGCGCGGCTGAACCCGGAACAGCGCGAGGCGGTGGAAACGCTCGACGGCCCCCTGCTCGTGCTGGCAGGGGCAGGCACGGGCAAGACGCGCGTGCTCACCACGCGCTTCGCCCACCTGCTCCTTACCGGCCGTGCAGCACCTGGCCA
>CALBEG010000192.1 GCA_937927455.1 uncultured Elioraea sp.
GGCGGCCGATAGCCTTGCCAGCGCAATAAGCCGCGGCTTCCACGACGCGACGGAGGACTTCCAGCGCGCGCTGATCGCGGAAGCGCTGAAGCGCGCGGGCGGAAGGCACGGGCGGGCGGCGCGCTTCTTGCGCCTCTCGCGCCATGCGCTTCGGCACCAAATGCTGAAGCTTGGTCTCGCCGCCGTGCAGGCCGCTGACTGATCGCTGGCACGACGCGTGCACGGATCTCCCACGCATGCGCTGCGGCCGCCATGGTCGCCGTGTGCAGGAGCCGCACATGGACGCTGTCACGATCCTCTGCCCCACCGGCCATCTCGGGTTCACGCCCTTCGAGAAGGCCTCCTTCCTCGCCGGGTGCGAGCACAAACCGGATGTCATCGTTGCCGATTCCGGGTCCTGCGACATCGGGCCTTATCCCCTGGGTGCTGACTCGCAAGCTTCTCCGCCGGCCTGGCAGAGGCACGACCTAGAGGCGATGCTGCTCGCCGCGCGGCGGCTCGGTGTTCCGATGATCGTCGGGTCGGCCTCCGATACGGGAACCGATCGCGGGGTCGAGCAGTTCGCGGCGATGATCCGGGACATCGCCTCGGAGCACGGCCTCGCCCCTTTCCGTCTCGCCACCATCAAGGCAGAGCAGACGCCCCAGTTCCTGCTCGAGCGGCTGGCGGCGGGGATGCCTATCAAAGGACTCGATGGTCGGGCGGATGCGGACGAGGTGTTGCTTGCGCGGACCGATCGGATCGTTGCCGTGATGGATGCTGAGCCGATCGCAGCGGCGCTGCGCGAGGGGGCGGAGGTGGTGATTGCAGGCCGCGCTTCGGATTGCGCGCTCTTCGCAGCGCCCCTACTAAACGCAAGGCTTTCTCCTGCCACCGCCTACTACGCAGGCAAGCTAATGGAATGCGCCTCGTTTTGCTGCGAACCCTTCATGGGCAAAGAATCGATCCTGGGCCGGATCGCTGAAGACGATATCCGAATCACCCCGCTTCATCCGAGGCAGCGTTGCACGCCCGCTTCGCTTGCCGGGCATGCGATGTATGAGCGGCGCAACCCGTTCTACGAACATGTTCTCTCCGGCACGCTCGACATGCGCAACTGCCGCTACGAAGCGGTTGACGAACGCACGGCCCGCGCCTCGGGTGCGGTCTTTATTCCCGCCGCGCAGCCGATGGTGAAGCTGGAGGGTGCAGGTAAGGTAGGCGAACGGCGGCTTGCCGTCGTCGGCATCCGCGACCCTTACGTGATCGAGAACATCGAGGCCGCGATCGCCTGGGCGAGGGCGCGGCTTTCCGAGCGTTTCGGCGCGCCGGACCAGGCCGGCTGGGCGGTGCATTACCACCTGTTCGGGCGCAACGGCGTGATGAGTGAGCTCGAGCCAAGCCCTCCGGCCCATCCCCATGAGCTCGGCATCGTGGTTGAGACGGTCTGCCGCGATGCTGCGAAGGCAGAGGAGATCTGCGCGCTGGCTGCACGAAACCTCTTTTATGCTCGGCTGCCCGAGGTGAAGGGCACTGCCGGGACGGCGGCGCTGATGGCGGACGAGATCCTCATCGGTAAGCCCGGTTACGAGTGGACGCTGAACCACGTCATGCCAGTGCGCGACGCGTTCGAGTTGTTTCGCACAGAGTTTCACCTTGTCGACGGACGCGCTCGCAGGGCCGCCTGAAATGCTGCGCAACCGCACCACTCTGCGCGATCTCGCCTCCACCATTCGCAGCAAGAATGCCGGAGTCGATCACATCACGTTCGACCTAATCTTCAAGGATCGCACGGCATTCGAACGGGTGCGTGACTCGGGGGTGATTAGCCCCGAAAGCATCTCTGCTCTTTACCACATCCCCCGTGAGCGCATCACCGACTTCGTCGTGTTCGAACCGGCGAATGCGATCAAGTTCACCGTTCGTCGCTCCCGCCCGTCGGGCAGCCCTGGCGAATCCGACGTGTTCGGGTCGCAGCATTACGCGCCTCTGTTCGAGGTTGAGGTTCCCTGACGACAGCTCGCAGGGCGCGCACGCAAAAAGATTGCAGAGTGCGCTCCGCACGCGGCATCGTTTTTCCATTTAGCGGAGGGAATGCGGTGACGAAGCGGCGCGCATTGGCCGAAGCGCAGGGGTTGTTCGCCAAGGCCGGCCTGCCGGTCGCCGCCGACAGCATGGCGCCGCCGGGGCATCTCGGCCATCGGGCCCGTCTGCGCGCCCGCTTCCTCAAGGGTGGGGTGGAGGCGGTCGCCGACTACGAACTCCTCGAACTGCTGCTGTTTGCTATCCCTCGCCTCGACACCAAGCCGCTCGCCAAGGCGTTGATCGCCCGCTTTGGATCATTCGCCGCCGTGCTTGCCGCACCACAGGAGGCGCTGCGCGCAGTTCCAGGTGTCGGTGACGCTGTTGTGGTCACACTCAAGGTCGCACACGCTGCGGCGCTGAAGCTCGCCGCGGCCGAAGCGCTAGACGGGCCAGTCCTGAATGCCTGGGACAAGCTCCTCGCTTACCTGCATGCGGCGCTTTCACGCGAGCCGGTCGAGCACGTGCGCGTTCTTTACCTTGACGCGAAGAATCGCCTAAAGGCGGATGAGGCCCATGGCCGCGGTACCGTGAACCACACGCCGCTCTATCCGCGCGAAGTTGTTCGCCGCGCCCTTGAGCTCCAGGCGACGGCTCTCATCCTAGTACACAACCACCCGTCGGGCGACCCGACGCCGTCGCGCGAGGACATCGAGCTTACCCGCGAGATTCGTGAGGCCGTCGCCCTGTTCGGCATCGCTCTGCACGATCACGTCATCGTCGGCAACGGCTGCGTCGTCTCTTTTCGTCAACTCGGGCTTCTCTAGGCTCAGGACCCATTGACCGAGCCAGAACGTGACGGTCGTGGCGAGGGTTGATGGCTGCGAGGAAGGTGTGCGCGCACCGGTCGTCGCGCGTGGCGATGCGTCGCCAGTCTTTCAGCCGGCCGA
>CALBEG010000193.1 GCA_937927455.1 uncultured Elioraea sp.
GCGACGTGCACGCGCCCCTCGGCGAAGGCCACGCCGACGCCGAGGAGGGTGCCGCGCGTGCCCTCGGCGCGGACGGAGCGTCGCCAGAGCGTGCGCCCGTTGCGCAGGTCAAGCGCGGCGACCTCGCCGGTGGCGTCGGCGGCGAACACTCGTCCCTCCGCGATCACCGGAGGCGCGAGCAGGCGGCGGCGCGAACTCGCGCCCGTGCCGATGCCTGTGCGCCAGGCGACACCGAGGATGTCGGCGGCGGCGACGTGGCCCGGCACGTTGTTCGGCCTGCCTCCCGGCACGGGCCAGGCGGCGTTCTGCACCGGCGGCGGCAGCGCGATAGGCACCTCGGCGAGGCTCGGGTCGGGTTCAGCGGAGGCTTCGCGCGGCAGCACGGCGAGGCGCTCGCCGGGCAAAGGCGGCTTGGTGTCGGCGAACACGCTGTCCCACACGCTGCACCCGCCCAGGGCGGGAGCAAGACCGGCGAGCAGGCTTCGTCGCGCGAGGCGGCGCATCAGCGCGCGTCAGCCCCTGAGCGAGGCGAGGAGTTCGGCCGCCCGTCGCCGCGCCCCGTCCGGCGCGGCCGCGTCCTCGGCGAGGCGGCCGAGTAGGGCCTCGGCGGCGGCGCGGTCGCCGCGGCGGAGGGCGAGCGCAGCCTGCAGCTCCCGCGCGGTGTGGCGGAAGGGGGCCCCTTCGGCGGCAAGTGGCTCGAGCCGTGCGGCGAGTGCCGCGGCATCCCCCTCGTTCGCCTGGTGCAGAACGGAGAGGAGCACGGCAAGATCGCGATAGAGGGGTGGGAGCGCGGTGTCGGCGGCGAGGCTCTCATAGAGCCCGACGGCGCCCGCCCGGTCGCCCTGCGCGCCGCGCCCGGCGGCCTCCTGCAGCCGGGCGAGCAGGCGATACCCAGCTGGGCCGTCCTGGCCGAGGGCGGCGAAGGCCTCGATCGCCGCCGCATGCTCACCGCGGGCGGCGGTGGCGAGAGCTGCGGCGAAGCGTTCGGCCGCCCGTGAGCGCTGCTCCTGTTCGTACCAGCGCCATCCCTGCCAGCCGGCCAAGGCGAGGGCGAGGACGAGCAGGCCGCCAACGAGGAAGAGCCCGTAGCGGTCCCACAGGCGTTTTATCCGTTCGCGCCGGAGGTCTTCCTCGATTTCCTGGAAAATGTCGGCCATCGTTCCTTCGTGCCGGCGAGGCAGGGGCGATCCGGCCGCGCATTGGCCCGCCCGCGCCCGGCTGTTTAGCGGCCAGGGGGCAGAGGCGCAAACCCCGCTCCCCGCCAGTCCCCGCGCCTTTTGAAGGCGACCACGCGCCCCGCTGCGTCGAGGACGAGCACCACCTCGAGAGACCGCCAGCGCAGCGTGGCGCGGGTCCGCCCCGCATCCTCGCCCTCGCCGCGCTCGACCACGCCGTGCACGCGCCCCGCGCGCAGTTCGGCCCGCAGGGACTCGGGGTCGAGCCCCAGCGCCTCGCCCATCTGCGCGGGGGTGAACACCGGTGCGCCGTTCTCAAGCGCGATCAGCGTGCCGATCATGGCTGTCAGCCCGTTGCGGCGGGGGCGAAGGTGAAGGCACTGTCGGCTTTCACGGCGGGGTCGAGCACAAGGCGGTGCGCGACCGGCGGGAAGGCGCGGCTGCGGCAGTTCGGCCGATCGCACAGCCGGCAGGAAAGGCCGATGTCGGTCACGGCGCGTTCAAGGTCGAGCCCGTCGGCGTAGGCGACGTCGCCTGCATGCGCGACGTCGCAGCCGAGCGCGATCACGTGCACTTCGGGCGGTTCTGGCCACGGCCCTGCCGGGCGCGAGAGGGCCTTGGCGAAGCAGAGGAAGGTGGCGTCGTCGGGCAGGCGGGCGACCTGCACCACCACCCGCCCAGGCGAGGCGAAGGCGAGATGCGGCACCCAGCGCGGGCAGGAGCCGCCGAAGCGGGCGAAGGGGAACCCCGCCGCGGCGTAGCGTTTGGTGACGTTGCCAGCGGCGTCGGCGCGGAGGAAGAAGAAGGGGATGCCGCGCGCCCCGTCGCGATTGAGGGTGGCGAGACGGTGCGCGGCCTGTTCAAACGAGACGCCGAAGCGGGCAGCGAGGCTGTCGATGTCGTGGCGAAGCCGTCGCGCCGCCTCGAGGAAGGGCTGGTAGGGCATGAGCAGAGCGCCGGCGGCGTAGTTGAGCAGGCCGACGCGGAGCAAGGCGGCGGCCTCTTCGGTGGAGGGCGCGATCGCCGCCACCTCCTCCTCCACCGCCTCTGCTGCCTCGAGCAGCATCAGCTGGAAAGCCATCTGGAAGCCGCGGGATTCGCGCGGCAGCAAGTCGGAGAGGGCGAGGGTGCGGGTCTCGGCGTCGTAGCGGCGCAGCGCCCCGGCGAGGTCGCCGACCGTGATGCGCAGCCCGTGCGCGCCTCTGAGCCGTTCGGCGATGGCGTGGTTCATCTCCGCCGGCAGGGCGGAGCCAAGCTCGCGGTGGATGGCTTCGGCGGCGGCTTCGAGGCGGGGAAAGTGGTTCTGGCGGGCGTGGAAGGCGTCGCGCACCTCCTCGGTGGGCAACAAGATCCGCCGCCCCGAGGGCAGAGCGATGCCCGAGGCGTCTTCGCGCGCTGCCCGCCAGGCCCGATACAGCGCCAGCACGGCGCGGGACGCGGCCGGCGCGGCGTCGACCAGAGCGGCGATCTCGCTCTCTGGCACGGGGTCGGCGCCCAATAGCGGGTCGGCGAGGGCCTCGCGCAAATGGGCTTCGGTCTGCCGCTCCTCCGCCCCGCCGAGCGCGGCGAGGTCGACCTGGAAGAACTGGGCGAGTTTGAGCAGGAGCGAGGCGGTGATGCCGCGCTGATCGTGCTCGATCAGGTTGAGGTAGGAGGCCGAGATCCCGAGCGAGGCGGCCAGCGCCTGTTGGGTGAGGCCGCGTTCGGTGCGCAGCCTGCGGATGGTGCGGCCGATGCGGGGTTTGCTGGCGATGGTGTCCTCCGGTGTTCTGCGCCTGCGCCTTTACGAACTTTACATCATCGCGCCATTTTCGGCAAATCCGGTGACTGATTTGCTAATGATCTTGCGCAAACCCTCTTCCCTCTCGCAGCCGCAGCGTGAAGGATTGACGAGAGGGCCCGCACGGTTCCCGAGGGCCGGATCGAGGAGCGAAACTGCCCATGTCCACGCAGAACTATCCGCGCTGCTACTCGCCGGAAGGCACGCCCGGCACCTCAGACTGGCTGCGCGCGCGTTTTGAAGGCATCCGCCGCGACTACACCCCTGCCGACGTTGAACGCCTCTCGGGGTCGGTGCGCATCCGGCACACGCTCGCTGAGATGGGCGCGCGCCGGCTGTGGCACCTCCTGAAGACCGAGCCCTACATCGCCGCCCTCGGTGCGCTCACCGGCAACCAGGCGGTGCAGCAGGTGAAGGCCGGGCTGAAGGCAATCTATCTCTCTGGCTGGCAGGTTGCGGCGGACGCCAACCTCGCCGGCGAGATGTACCCGGACCAGTCGCTCTATCCGGTGAACTCGGTCCCCGCGGTGGTCAAGCGCATCAACAACGCCCTGCGCCGCGCCGACCAGATCGCCAAGATGGAGGGCAAGACCGACACCTACTGGTTCGCCCCCATTGTTGCCGATGCCGAAGCGGGCTTCGGCGGCCAGCTCAACGCGTTCGAGCTGATGAAAGCGATGATCGAGGCGGGCGCGGCAGGCGTGCACTTCGAGGACCAGCTCGCCTCGGAGAAGAAGTGCGGCCACATGGGCGGCAAGGTGCTTATCCCGACCAGCCAGCACATCCGCACCCTGACCGCGGCAAGGCTTGCCGCCGACATCGAAGGCGTGCCAACGGTGCTGATCGCGCGCACGGATGCGCAATCCGCCCAGCTCATCACCTCTGACGTCGATGAGCGCGACCGGCCTTTCCTCACCGGCGAGCGAACTGCGGAAGGCTTCTATCGGATCACGCCCGGGGTGGGGAACGCGTACGCCATTGCGCGCGGCCTCGCCTACGCGCCCTACGCCGACCTGATCTGGTGGGAGACCTCGGAGCCCAATCTCGAGGAGGCGCGGGCCTTCGCCGAGGCGATCCACCGCGAATTCCCGGGCAAGATGCTCGCGTACAACTGCTCGCCCTCGTTCAACTGGGCGAAGAAGCTCCCGCCCGAGAAGATCGCCTCCTTCCAGCGCGAACTGGGCGCGATGGGATACAAGTTCCAGTTCGTCACGCTGGCCGGCTTCCACAGCCTGAACTACGCGATGTTCGAGCTCGCGCGCGGCTATCGGGAGCGCGGCATGGCGGCCTATTCGGAGCTGCAGCAGGCCGAGTTCGCAGCCGAGGCGCACGGCTACACCGCGACCAAGCATCAGCGCGAAGTCGGCACCGGCTATTTCGACGCCGTGTCGATGGCGGTGACGGGCGGTCAATCCTCCACCACCGCGCTGAAGGGCTCGACCGAAGACGAGCAGTTCTTCGAGGGCCGCACGGTGCAGCACACGCCGCACCACGCGATCGCCGCGGAATGACGCGGCGTCGGTAACCGAGCGATCGAGGAAACGTCCGTCTAACCCCCGCGCGCGGCTTCGGCCTCGCGCGGGGGATTTCTTATGTACTGTGGCCTTCCCTGCAGGCGGCGCCCTTGCGTGTGCCGCGGCAGCGTTGCGCTCATACGGTTCCAATAACAGACTATTCCGTTGTCAAAATCTGCGTCGGAATCCGCCGCAGGCGAGTAACTGCCGATGAGAATCAACTGCTGGTCTCTCGCGCGAGGTGAGAGTTTGCGTCACATTCCGTGCGCATCAGGAGGGGGGGCGTGCCATGCCTCAGCTGCGCACCGATTTTCAGCTGCGCACCGATTTCATGACATCCGCTTTGGCCTTGGTCGCGGCGGTGTGGGTGACCCCTGCATCGGCGCGAACGATCGTGCTCGATCTCGACAGCTGGAACCAAGCGATTGCCGGCGGCTTCTCCAACGGCCCCGTCATGCAACGTCCCCTGCAAATCGCGGACGTCGAGTTCTACGACGCGGCGGGCGACGGCTTCCCGTATCGCGACCCGACCGAGACGGCCTGGGTGTCCCTGATGACGGGCGGCGAAAGGAACGAACTCAGGCCACGAACCGAACTCTTCGGCTCAAGACCCCCCATTGTTCTTGAAGGCGGCGACCTCCGCGGCTTCTTCGGCTGCTACACAGCGGTCTGGCCATGCCTCGGCCTCACCCGGGCGGAGATCTTCTTTCCCGAACCGATTTGGGGCCT
>CALBEG010000194.1 GCA_937927455.1 uncultured Elioraea sp.
GAGAGCTCCGGCTGCACGGTGGCAGAACCGTTCGCCGCGTCGATGATCGCGGTGACGGCGGGTGTGACGTAGAGGAGGCCCCAAGGCTCCTTGTGCGAGATGCGGAGATAAAGGGAGTCGCGCAAGGGCTGCGGGCGCTGGTAGGCGCGCGCGAGTCGCCGGGCCACCTCGTCGCCCGGGGCGGGCGGCAGCCCCGACTCGAGACGATCCGCCGCGCGGTCGATCAGCGCCAGCGCATCGGCGAACTCCTGAGGGCGCAGCCCGGTGCCGTTGTGCAGGTATTCGAGGATCACCGTGGTGTCGGTGGGGGCCTGCCAGCGCAGGCCGATGAGCCCGGCGATGCCACCGGTGGTGATCCGCCCGACCCGGCCCGTGGTGGGATCGACCACCGGGCGCGGTTCCTCATCGGTCCAGGCCAGCTCTCCGTAGACCACGAGTTCGGGCAGCAGGTTCCGCCCCGCTCCGATGCCGAGGCGGTTGGACCGCGAATCGCCGGTGAAGGCGTAGAGGTCGAGATCGGTATCCGCGACCAGGGCGGTCAGGCGAAGGGCGGCGTTGAGCCCGCGATCGGCGGCGAATTCCCGGTTCAACGCCGGGGTGACAGGCAGAACGACGGCGGTCGCGCCGAGCGTGCGCAGAGGGCCCGCGTCGGCGAAACTGCGCGTGAGCTCGAGCGTGCCCATCCAGTACCCTTCCCGCCCTGCGCCGGGTCTGTCGGGTCGCGCGCGTTCGACGAAACCCACGGGCTGGAAGGTATAGGAGTTCGACCAACGCAGCACGCTTGCCGAAAGCGACCGCATTGCCCGGCGTCCATTCGGCGAGCCCGTCAGCTTCGTAGAGGAGCGCGTCGCCGCGCCCGACATCGGTCGATTCCGCGAGGTAGCTCGCGTTGCCGGAGGCGACGAGGCGAAACGGGCCGCGCCGAAGCGTGCCGATCAGGGTGAGCCCCGGCTGCAGGCGCAGCGATGCCGCAGGCTGCCCGCCGGGGCGGACGAGGCGGCGGAAGGGGCTTTCGGTGCGCCAGCGTGTCCAGTCCGACCTCAGTTCCGCGTAGCCACCCCACTCGAACGGCTTTTCCGCCACCTCCTCGATCGAGAAGGAGAAGCTTTCCTGCGCCACCGCTCGGGCGGCGACGAGGACGAGGAGGGCGGCGAGGGCGGCGCGGCGGAACACGCCGCAGCTCACGCCCCGCCGCGCAGGCTCTCCACCCGCGGGAGGAAAGCCAGCGTGAAGGCCTCGTCCGGCAGGTCGCGCGCGCGGATGCCGTCGTAGAGCATCACCGAACGGTGCCCGCGGAAGAGGGGGCTTTCGGTCTCGATCTGCGCCGGGCGGGTAATGCCGCCGCCGAAACTCTTCACCTGCGAGAACTTCAGTGTCTTGACGAGCAACCCATCGGCGGCGTGGCAATCGATCCGGCTGGGCAGCTTCCGCGCCGGATCGACCCACATTTTCAGCCGATCATAAGCCACCTGGTCGGTCTTGGCCTTCAGGTGCAGAAGGATCTCCGCCCCGTCGCGCTCCATCCGCTCGGCGCGGTACTCCTCGTCGTCATCGACGCGGAGGATGTCGCTGTTGTTGAACACGCCTCCGATGACGGAGGGCAGGGAGGTGATGCGCACCGGCCGTCCGACCTCAGGGATGTAGAGCCACATATTGTCGCCGACGCGCAGGGTGGAGCGGCCCTTCTCTGAGGCGGGGGCGAGGAACACCGCGACCACGCGATCGCGCCCCTTCTTCGCTGAATAGAGGACGAACTCCTTGCGCGCCCCCGAAGGCTCGATGTTGATGATCTTGCGGTACATCTCGTAGGAGGCGGGCTCGAGGTTGCGATCGACCTCGCGGAGCAGCGCCTGCGCCTCCTCGGAGGCTGCCAGACCTCTGCCGGAAGCCAGCGCGAGGAGAGCGGGGGCGGCGAGCAGGGCACGGCGGGAGAATTTTCGCTCACGCATCGGTTGGTCTCCGGATCGAGGGCGGCAGGCGGGCATCGCGCTGAGATGTGGCGGAGCGCGCGGATCGGATCGACGCTGGCCGCCTTCCATGCCGGCTGCAACGCAGCGACGATGGCAACCGCAAGCACGATGCCACCGACCAGCAGCACTTCTGCGACCGGCAAGGCGGGGCGAAGCAGGAGCCCCGTTTGTTGGCCGAAGGAGAAGGCGATGGGAAAGACGTTCAGCAAAGCAACGGCGCCGTAGGTGAGCCCGATCCCGATCGCCACCCCCACCGCGCCGAGCAAGCCGCCCTCGGCGAGGAAGAGGCCGAGGATTCGCGCCGGCGGCGTGCCCATGGCGGCGATGGTGCCGATCTCGCGGATGCGCTCATAGACGGCCATGATCATCACGTTCATCACGGCCACCAGCACGATCGCGATCAGGAGCACGCGGATGCCCAACGCCATCACGTCGATCATGTTGGCGATGGCGGCGAAGGGAGAGAGACGGTCCCACGGATGCACCTCGAAGGGCGGTCGCTGGCCTTCGGGGGCGCGGGCGGCGAAGGCGGCCTCGAGGGCGGCGGCGGCGCGCGGGATGGCGTCGAGGTCGCGGGCCCGCAGCATGAACTCGCTCACCTCCGCTTCAGGGCTGCGCAGGATGGCGCGCATTGTCGACGTGGATGTAACCGTCGCGCCCGCCAGGGCCAGTGACACCGGCAATGACGGCGCGCACCTTCAGCGTACGCCCATTCACCGACCCGTCGCGATTGGTCGCAATCAGCACCACGCTGTCGCCGACCTGCACGTTCAGCCCGCGCGCGAGCAGTTCGGGCACCAGGATCTCGCCGCGCTCAAGCCAACCCTCGCTCTGGCCCAGGTAGAAATCGGGTGATCTGGCCGATCATCATCGCCTTGAAGGAACCCGCGGCGGCGACGAACAGCAGCACGCCAACCACGCCGATCGCGACCAGTCCCCCTGTCAGCAGGCTGCGCCGCCAAAGCCTGGTCAGGTTGCGTGCGGCGAGCGCAATGACCCTAAGCACGCGCTGCCTCCTTCCCGGCCTCCACGCGCACCGTTCCCTCGATGCGCAGGATCGTATCCACCGCGCCGATGATGCGCGGGTCGTGGGTTGAGAAGAGGAACGTGACCCCCTCCTCGTCGCGGATCCGCCGCATCACGGCGATCACGCGCTGCGCCGTCTCGCCATCGAGGTTGGCGGTGGGTCCGTCGGCGAGCACGAGCTTCGCGCCCGTGGCCAGCGCGCGGGCGATCGCCACCCCCTGCTTCTGCCCGCCTGAGAGTTGGTCAGGCCGCTTGTCCGCCTGATCGGCCATGCCCACCGCGGCGAGAAGCTCCGCCACCCGGGCCTGCCGCTTCTCCGCCGGCCAGGATTGCACCATGACGAGCGGGTATTCGGTGTTTTCCGCTGCCGTCAGCACGAGGATCAGGTTGAAGTCTTGGCAAACGACGCCGATCCGCTCGGCGCGGAAGCGGGTAGCCTGGCGGCGGGAAAGCCGGCCGATATCCTCGCCCAGCACGGTCAGGGGCCCCTCCGAGGGGCAATCGAGGGCACCGATCATGTTGAGAAGCGTGGTCTTGCCCGACCCCGAAGGCCCAACGAGGGCGGCGAAGCGCCGTTCTGGCAGAGAAAAGGTGACGCCGCGCAGAGCCGTCACCTCCAACTCCCCCGCGCGATAGCGTTTCACG
>CALBEG010000195.1 GCA_937927455.1 uncultured Elioraea sp.
GGACCGTGTTCGACGAGCGCATTGCCCAAGCCGCCCGCGCGTTCGCCGATTGCCGGGCCGCCGAAGCGGCGGGTGCGATCCTGCGCGCCGACACGCTGCAGGCGCTCGAGGCGATGCTGCGCCTGCCGCTTGGGCGGCTTGCGGCCACCCTCGCCGCCTGCAGCGGCCGAGATCGTTTCGGGCGCGACTGGAGCGCGACATCGCCGCTCGTTCCGCCCTACTGCGCGGTTCGCGTCACCGGCGCTCTGTTCCACACGCAAGGGGGGCTTGCTATCGACGCCACTGGCCTCGTGCTGCGCTGGGGCGGCGGCGTCTTCCGAAACCTGTTCGCCGCCGGTGCTGCAGCGGTTGAGATCGTTTCGGGCGCGACTGGAGCGAGATATCCCCCCTTCACCCGCCCTACTGCGCGGTTCGCGTCACCGGCGCTCTGTTCCATACGCAAGGCGGGCTCGCCATCGACGCCGTTGGCCGGGTGCTGCACCAGGATGGTGGCGTTTTTCCCAACCTGTTCGCTGCCGGTGCTGCGGCGGTTGGCGTTTCTGGCCCTGATGCCTCGGGCTATCTCTCGGGAAATGGGCTTCTCACCGCGATTGTGCTCGGCCGAATCGCTGGCCGCGCGGCCGCCTTGCCTGCGCGCGGGATGGGAACTCACGAGCGTTCAGAAGGCGGGACGTAATCATTGCGTTGTCGTCAGTCGTGTTGCGCGCGGCGAGTGGTGCACGTCGGCGCCACTGCTGCGCGCAACCTCCCCGGGCTGAGCCGCTCAGCGCGCATGCCTGGGGGCCTGACGTTCCTCCTTTCCGTGATGCCCGTATACTCATGACGGCCACATCGTCGCCTTCGAGGAGACTTCCGGCAATGTCGCAAAGCCTTGCCCCGTCGATCGAACGCCGGCTGCGCGCCGGGCTTCGTGGCGAGGTGCGCACGGATGAGGGCACGCGCGGCCGCTACGCCACGGACGCTTCGCACTACCAGGTCTGGCCTGCGGCCGTGGTGTTCCCGCGCAGCGTTGATGACCTCGCCGCTGTACTGGCGATCGCGCGCGAGGAAGGGATCCCCGTCACCGCGCGCGGGGGTGGCACGAGCCAGGCGGGGCAGACGGTCAACCGCGGCATCGTCCTCGACTGTTCGCGGCATCTGAACCGCATCCACGTCATCGACCCCGGACGCCGCCGCGCTGTGGTAGAGCCGGGGGTGGTGATGGATCGTTTGAACCAGCTTCTGGCGCGGCACGGGCTGTGGTTTCCGGTCGACGTTTCCACTGGCTCGCGCGCGACCTTGGGCGGGATGGCGGCGAACAACTCGGCCGGGTCGCGGTCGTTGCGCTTCGGTATCATGCGCGACAATGTGGTCGCGATCGACGCCATGCTGGCGGATGGCACGCGCGCGCGATTCGACGAGACGGCGTTCGCCCCGACCTCTGCGGTCGCACCTCTCGCCGCCGATCTCCGCGCGATTGCGGCCGCCGAGGCGGACGAGATCGAGGCCCGCTTTCCCAAGGTTCAGCGGCGTGTCGGGGGCTACAATCTCGATGCGCTTCTGCCCACCGTCACGCGGCCCAATCTCGCCGAGATTCTCGTCGGGTCGGAGGGCACGCTCGCCCTGTTTACCGCCATCGAGCTGAAGCTCGCGCCCGCTTTGCCGAAGCACCGCTGCTTGGGCGTTTGCCATTTCGGCTCGTTCCGCGCCGCGATGGAAGCGACGGGGGCAATCGTCGGGCTCGATCCGGTTGCAGTCGAGCTCGTCGATCGCACGATGCTCGAGTTGGCACGCGATATGCCGATGTTCCAAGCGACTCTCTCCGCCGTCGTGCGCGGCGAACCGGAGGCTCTGCTTCTCGTCGAGTTCGCCGAGGCCGAGGCAGAAACGAACCGTGCGCGTCTGGCCGAGCTTGCCACCCTGATGGGCGATCTCGGCTTTGCGTGGGACAAGCGCGGAGCCCGGTTCGGCGGTGTGGTCGAGGTGACGGATCCCGCGCTGCAGGGGGCCATCTCCGCGCTGCGCACGGCGGGGCTGAATGTGATGATGAGCATGAAGGAGGAGGGCAAGCCCGTTTCCTTCGTCGAGGATTGCGCGGTTCCGCTCGAGCACCTCGCCGACTATACGGAGCGGCTGAACGCGCTCTTTGCGCGCCACGGCACGCGCGGCACGTGGTATGCCCACGCAGGGTCGGGCTGCTTGCATGTGCGGCCGGTGCTGAACCTGAAGCTCGAGAAGGATGTGGCCGCGATGCGCGCGATCGCGGAGGAAGCCTTCGCTTTGGTGCGCGCATACAAGGGCAGCCATTCCGGCGAGCATGGTGATGGCATCGTCCGCTCCGAATTCCATGCTGCGATGTTCGGGCCGCGCATCGTTGCCGCGTTCAACCGGGTGAAGGATCGCTTCGATCCGCATGGCATTCTCAACCCCAATCGCATCGTCCGCCCCCCGCGCATGGACGACCGCGCGGTGTTCCGCTACGGCCCCGGCTACGCCGAGGCGACGCACCGGCCGGTGCTCGATTGGTCAGACTACCCGCGTTCAAACCCTGCCCAATCGTTTCAGGCGGCGGTGGAGATGTGCAACAACAACGGCGCCTGTCGCGCTCTCGCGGGCGGGGTGATGTGCCCCTCCTATCGCGCCACACGCGATGAAACGGACGTGGTGCGCGGGCGCGCGAACACGCTGCGGCTTGCTCTGTCTGGTCAGATCCCGGGCGGGCTCGCCTCCGAGGCGGTGGCAGAGGCGCTCTCCCTTTGCGTCTCGTGCAAGGCCTGCCGCCGCGAGTGCCCGACCGGGGTCGACATGGCGCGGATGAAGATCGAGGTGCGCGCGGCCCAGGTCGCTACGCACGGTCTTGGCTTGCGCGAGCGGCTGATCGCGTACCTGCCGCGTTATGCGCCCAAGGTCGCGCGCTTTGGCCGGCTGGCGGCGCTGCGGGAGGCGATCCCTTCCATCGGG
>CALBEG010000196.1 GCA_937927455.1 uncultured Elioraea sp.
GATGCGCGCCTGCACGGCGGCGAGGTTGCGCGTCGAATCCAGACCCTCGGGCAGGGTCACCTTCAGGAGGTAGCGACCCGGGTGGGCGGCAAGCCAAGCCTGCAGGTCCGGGTTGATGCGATCCACCAGGGCGAACCAATCCGGGCGATGCACCCACCGCCCCTCGTCAGCGGAGAACACGGCGGACACCACCTCGGCTTCGCGGCCTTCGCGCGCGAGCAGAAGGTCGTGGCCCGTGCCGTCCTCGAATCCGGAAAAGCGAACCTCGAAGCCGGCCTGGCGTTGCCGGGCGGCCGTGCGCAACAGGTGGAATAGCGGCACCAGGGTGCCGTCGCCGGAGAGCGCCTCGGCGAGCCGTTCATCGAACCGCGTGCGCCCGGCAGGGGAGAGGTGGCGGCGCACCGCCACCGCTTCTGCAGCGAGGGCGGCCACGGCGCGTTCAGCGGCGGTAGGGGAGGCCGGCTCGCCGGCGGCGAGGCGATCGAGCGCGAGTTCGAGGGCGTGACGTTCCCTCGCTACGCGGCCGGCGATGCGCTGCGCCTTGATCTGTTCGTCGAGCTGGGCGATTCGGCGCTGCCAGGCCTCGCGCCCGGCCATGACGATAAACGCCTGGGCTGCCCGACGCACGGCTTCAGGTGAGCTCATCCCATGCAAAGGTGCGAGCGACATGGCGCGAAAATCCTCGATGCCGAGTGTCATGGCGCGGCACTCATCGGGACACTCAAACGGGCGTGACTGCAGAATGCGAGGCAAACTGCGGTGCAGGCTCGCCGCTCAAGGGCGCGGCAGGATCGGCGCCCCAGGCGCGTCTGGGGTGAGCGCACGGCGGCGCAACCAAGCATCCGCCAGCACGCAGGCCATCATTGCCTCTCCCACCGGCACCGCGCGGATGCCGACACAGGGGTCGTGCCGGCCGCGGGTGGTGATCTCCACCTCCTCGCCCTCTGCCGTTACGCCCGGCACGGGGGTAAGGATGGAGGAGGTGGGCTTGACCGCGAAGCGCACGATGATGGGTTGGCCCGTGGAGATGCCGCCCAGCACGCCGCCCGCATGGTTGGAGCCGAACACCACATGCCGCGACCCGTCTGGTGACTCTGCGATGCGCATCGCGTCCGCGTTCTCCTCGCCGGACAGGGCGGCGGCGGCGAAGCCCGCACCGATCTCCACCCCCTTCACCGCGTTGATGCCCATCATCGCGCCGGCGAGATCGGCATCGAGCTTGCCGTAGACCGGGTCGCCCAGGCCGGGCGGCACCCCCTCCGCCACCACCTCGACGATTGCGCCGACCGAGGAGCCCCGTTTGCGCACCTCGACGAGCCGCTCCTCCCATTCCGCCGCCGCCACCGCATCGGGGCAGAAAAAGGGGTTGCGCTCCGCTTCCGCCCAGTCCCAGCGCGCGCGATCAATCGCCCAGGGCCCGAGCTGCACCAGCGCGCCGCGGATGGCGACACCCTCGCCCAGCACCTTGCGCGCAATCGCGCCCGCGGCGACGCGGACTGCCGTTTCGCGGGCGGAACTGCGCCCGCCGCCGCGCGGGTCGCGGATGCCGTATTTCAGCCAGTAGCTGAGGTCGGCGTGGCCCGGGCGGAAACAATCCGCGATCGCATCATAGTCCTTCGACCGCGCATCGATGTTGTCGATGACGAGGGCGATCGGGTGCCCCGTCGTCAGCCCCCGATAGGTCCCGGACAGGATTCGCACCCGATCAAGCTCCTGCCTCTGGGTGACGAACTTGGACTGGCCCGGCCGGCGGCGGTCGAGAAAGGGCTGGATATCGTCTTCGGTCAGCGGCAGGCGGGGCGGCACGCCGTCCACCACGCAGCCGATGGCGGGCCCGTGGCTCTCGCCGAAGGAGGTGAAGCGGAAGATTCGCCCGAAACTGTTGAACACCGCGCGAGGGTCAGACCGTGCTGATGTCCGGCGCGTCGACCGCCTTCATGCCCACCACGTGATAGCCGCAATCGACGTGGTGCACCTCGCCTGTCACCCCGGACGCGAGGTCGGAGAGGAGATAGACGGCCGCCCCGCCCACATCCTCGATGGTGACGTTGCGCCTGAGCGGGCTGTTGTACTGGTTCCACTTCAGGATGTAGCGGAAATCCCCGATGCCTGAGGCGGCGAGCGTCTTGATCGGCCCCGCGCTGATCGCGTTCACCCGGATGCCCAACGGGCCGAGGTCAGCGGCGAGGTAGCGCACCGAGGCCTCGAGCGCGGCCTTTGCCACCCCCATCACGTTGTAATGGGGCGTCACCCTCTCCGCCCCCAGGTAGGTGAGGGTGAGGATAGACGCGCCCGTCCCCATCAGCGGCACCGCACGCTGGCAGACCGCGGTGAAGGACCAGCAGGAGATATCGAGGCTCTTCAGAAAGTTGTCGCGCGTGGTGTCGAGGTAGCGGCCCTTCAGCTGCTCTTTGTCCGACCAAGCAATGGCGTGGACGAGGAAATCAAGCCCGCCCCAACGGTCGCGCAACACGTCAAACACCGCATCGATCGAAGGCTCGTCTGTCACGTCGCAGGGCAGCACGAGGTCGGAACCGACCGAGGCGGCGAGCGGCTCAACCCGCTTCTGCAACGCCTCGCCCTGATAGGTGAAGGCGAGGGTCGCGCCGTGCGCTGCACAGGCGGCGGCAATGCCCCAGGCGATGGAGCGGTCGTTTGCCACCCCCATGATCAGGCCGCGCCGGCCGCTCATCAGCCCGACCGCGCGCAAGCCCCGCTCCACCGTTGCGGCTTCGTCCATGCCCGCCCTGTCCTCTCAAACAGGTCGCCTAGGTGGCACGCGACCGCGCGCCGCGGCAAGGGGGCTGGACAGGCCCGAAAGCCGGGCCCATCACGCGCAAATACGCCAAGAGCTGACGGAGCCGATCTGCGTGTCCGACCTCGAAGACCCTCTCGCCCGCTTCGCCTCCTGGCTGGCGGAGGCGGAGAAGACCGAACCGAATGACCCCAACGCCTGCTGCCTCGCCACCGCCACCCCGGATGGCAAGCCCTCAGCGCGCATGGTGCTCTTGAAGGGGGCAGACCCGCGGGGCTTCGTCTTCTACACCAACCTCGAGAGCCGCAAGGGCAGGGAGCTTTCCGCCAACCCCCACGCCGCGCTCTGCTTTCACTGGAAATCTTTGCTCCGTTCCGTCCGCGTCGAAGGCTCCGTCACGCCTGTGTCGGACGAGGAGGCGGACGCCTACTTCGCCTCCCGCCCAAGGGGCTCGCGCATCGGGGCCTGGGCCTCGAAGCAGTCCCGCCCGCTCGAGGGGCGCTGGGCTCTGGAAAAGGCGGTCGCGGACTGGACCATCAAGTTCGGCGCCGGCGACATCCCTCGCCCGCCGCACTGGTCGGGCTTCCGCCTCTCGCCCCGTGTCATCGAGTTCTGGCGCGACCGCCCCTTCCGCCTGCACGAGAGGCTGGTCTATCGCCGCGACTCGGAGGAAGAGCCGTGGCGGACAGAACTCCTCTACCCTTGACCGACGTCGAGCGCGACGAGGCAGAAGTCGCGGGCTTCCTCGCTGCGCTCACCGGCCGGCCGCCGATCGAGACCCACATCTCGCGCGTGTTTGTGGGCCAGGATCGCGTCTGGAAGGTGAAGAGGCCGGTGCGCCTCTCCTTCCTCGACTTCTCCACCCTCGCCGCGCGCGAAGAGTTCTGCCGGCGCGAGGTCGCGCTCAACGGTCCGCATGCTCCGGGGCTTTATCGCGGCGTCGTCGCCATCGTCCGCCGCCCGGATGGCACGCTGGCTCTCGGCGGAGAGGGCGAGGTGGTCGAGTGGGCGGTGGAGATGGCGCGCGTGCCTGAGCCCGACTTCCTCGACCGTGTTGCGGACCGTGGCGCGCTCACCCAAGGCTTGCTGGACTCGATTGGCGATGCGGTGGCAGCGATGCACGGCGCACTCCCCCCCGCCCTCTGCATCGACGCCGCAGCCGCGATGGCGCAGGTGATCGCCGGCAACGCCCTGGCCGCGCGCGAAGCGGGGCTGCCCGAAGCCCAGGTGGCGGCCTGGGAGGAGCGGGCGGATTCCTGGCACCGTCGCCTCGCGCCATGGTTGGCGGCCCGCGCCTCAGGGGGCTTCGTCCGCCGCACCCATGGTGATCTGCATCTGGCCAATCTCTGCCTTTGGCAGGGTCGCGTTGTGCCGTTCGATGCGCTCGAGTTCGACGAGGCGCTCGCCACCATTGATCTCGGCTACGACCTCGCCTTCCTGCTGATGGATGTCGAGCGGCGGGTGGGCAGGGCGGCGGCAAACCGGGTGCTGAACCGCTATGTGGCGCGCACGGGCGATGCGGCGCTGGTGCGCGGCCTGCCGGTCTGGCTCTCCTCGCGCGCGATGATCCGCGCCCACGTCGCTGCGCGGATGGGCCGCACGGCCGAGGCGCAGGACTACCTCTCCCGGGCGGTTGCCGTCCTCGCCCCCCTTCCGCCTCTGCTGGTCGCCATCGGCGGACTGCAGGGCACGGGAAAATCCACCCTTGCCCGCGCCCTCGCCCCCGACCTCGGCCCCTCTCCCGGTGCTCTCGTCCTGCGCTCAGATGAGATCCGCAAGCGCCTCGCCGGCTGTGCCCCGGAGGACCGCCTGGGCCCTGAGGCCTACACGGCGGAGGCCTCGCGCGCGGTCTACGCGGAACTGGTCCGCCTCGCGGGCGAAACGGTCTGCGCTGGCCACGCCGCGATCGCCGATGCGGTCTTCCTCCGCCCCGAGGAGAGGGAGGCGATCGAGTCCGCGCGCGGCGAGGCCCCCTTCGTCGGGCTCTGGCTTGAGGCGCCGCTTGAGCTGCTCGAGGCGCGGCTTGCCGCCCGGGTCGGCGACGCCTCGGATGCCGACGCAGCCGTGCTGCGCGCCGCCCTGACGCAGGATCCCGGGCCGATTTCCTGGACCCGCCTCAATGCAGCCGAGCCCAACCTGGCCGCGCGCGCCCGAGCCCTCCTCCCGAAACCGTGAACTGGCCGCAGCGGGCGTGATAGAGAGGCCCGCGTCACGCTCCGTGGAGACGTTCGCATGGCCTACCGCAAGCTCCTTCTCCCCGTGATCGGCACCGCCGCCGGCGAAGCCGCCCTGGCCACCGCCTTCCTCGCCGCCCGGATCTGGCGGGCGCATGTGCAAGGGCTGCATGTGCGCCTCGACCCTCGCGACGTCGCCCCGCTCGCTGGCGAAGGGCTGTCGGGAGCGATGATCGAGGAGATGATGAGTGCCACCGAACGCGAGGCGGCAGAGCGCGCGCGCAAGGCCGAGGCGCTCTTCACCCGCTTCGTCGACCAGCACGGCGTGCCGCTGGTGTCGGACCCTGACCAGGCTTTCTCCGCTGGCTCCGTGACCGCCTCCTTCGCCACCGTGGTCGGGCGCGAGGAGGAGGTGGTGGCGCACCAGGCGCGGCTTGCCGACATCGTCGTGCTTGCCCACCCGGAGGCGGGTGACGACGTCTCGACCTCGGATGCCCTGCATGCGGTGCTGTTCGATTCCGGTCGGCCGGTGATGGTGTCCCGACGCACCGCCCCGGAGACGATCGGAAGGCGGGTGGCGATCGCCTGGAACGGCACCGCCGAATCCTCCGCCGCGGTCGCCGCCGGGCTTGCCTGGATTGAGCGCGCGGAAGCCGTGCGCGTGCTGCATGCCGAGGAGTATCAGCGGCGGGGCCCTGATGTGACGGGGCTGATCGACTACCTCGCCTGGCACGGGGTGAGCGCCGAGGCCCGCGCTTTCAAGCCGATCGGCTCTGCGGGCGGCGCTGTCGGTGCGGGCCTGCTCGCTGCTGCCGCCGAGTTCGAGGCCGACCTTGTGATCATGGGCGCCTACAGCCACTCCCGCCTACGCCAGCTCATCCTCGGCGGTGTAACCCGGCATGTGCTCGAGCACGCCGACGTGACGCTGCTGATGAACCGCTGAGCAGGCGCGCGGGGAGCGCGACCCCGCAACGAACCGTCCGTGCAACGATCAGGGCGCGGATCAACAAGCCTTGACCGCCGATGCTCCAGTGGCCAGCCAGTGTTCGAACAGGACGGCAAGCGCGGCCGAGGCCATGCGCGCACGGGCATCGTCCGCCCGGCTGGTCAGCATCACCGGCACGCGCGCGCCGAGCACAAGCCCGGCCGCATCGGCGCGGGCGACAAAGGTGAGGTTTTTCGCCAGCATGTTGCCGGCCTCGAGGTTCGGCACCACCAGCACCTCGGCGCGCCCGGCGACGACCGAGGTGATGCCCTTCGTGCGCGCCGCATCGAGATCGATCGCGTTGTCCATCGCGAGCGGGCCATCCACCACGCCGCCCGTAATCTGTCCGCGTTCGGCCATCTTGGAGAGGGCGGCCGCCTCGACCGAGGAGGGAATGGCGGGATTGACCGTCTCCACCGCGCTCATCACCGCCACCTTCGGCCTCTCGATGCCGATGGCGCGCGCGAGATCGATCGCGTTCTGCACGATGTCGGCCTTGGTCAGCAGGTCGGGCAGGATGTTGATGGCGGCGTCGGTGACGATCAGCAGGTGGTTGATCCCCGGCGCGTCGAGCACGAAGGCGTGGCTGATGCGCCGCTTGGTGCGCAGCCCACCGTCGCGCTTGACCACTTCGTGCAGGATCTCGTCGGAATGGAGCGCCCCCTTCATCAGAGCGCGCACCCGCCCCTCGTGCACCAGAGCAACACCGCGTTCGGCCGAGGCGTGGCTGTGCGGTGTCTCCACGATCTCCGCGCCACCGATGTCGATGCCGTGCGCAGTGGCCGCCTTTTCGATGCGCGCCCGCGGGCCCACCAAGACGGGCACGATCAGCCCCGCCTTCGCCGCCTCCATCGCCCCGGCGAGCGACGCCTGATCGCACGGATGAACGACCGCGGTGGGCAGCGGTGCCAGGCCTGCGCAGGCGTCGATCAGCCGGTCGAACTTGAACTGCCGACGCAAAGCGAGAATGGGCAAGGCGGCGTCGTCGAGGGTCATCCGCCTCGCGGGTGCGATCACCTCCGCCTCGCCTTCCGCGATGACGACGCCATCCTGGTTCACCACCCGCCCATCGAACACGACGACATTGTCGGCCAGTTTCAGCTTCGCCGTCATCGTCACCGTCAGCGTATCGCCGGCCTTGGCGCGCGCGGCGAAGTGCACGGTCTGACGGCGATAGAGCGTGCCGGGGCCGGGAAGCTTGTTACCGAGCACGGAGGAGAAGAGCGAGGCGACCAGCATGCCTGGCGCCACCGCCTCCTCGTCGTCGCCTTCGCCTTGCTTGCCCGGCAGATGGATCGGGTTGAGGTTGCCGGAGGCGTGCGCGAACAGCACGAGATCGTCGGCGGTGATGGTCCTCACCTCCGAGGCGGTGTCGCCGACGGCGATTTCGTCGTAGGTCCGGTTGATGGCCTGGACAGGCTTCGTGGATATTTTTTCGCGCTGCAGCATGTGCGGGTGCTTAGCCCATCAAGCCCAGCCGCCGCCATGGCGCTTTGATGACGATTGCGGGCGCGCTCACTCGGGCAGGGCGTTGAACAGGACGAGCGCGAGGAAGGCCTCGCCCGGATCCCGCCCCGGAAAGTGGCGGGCGGCGATGCGCTGAAGCTCGCCCGACCGTGCCGCTTCGGCGATCACGCGGTCGGCCAGAACGCGCAGCTCCCGCGCCCCGGGCCGCACGGCGATGGCGTAGGTCTCAAGCCCAAGGACGCGGTCGGCGATGGCGAGCGCGGCAGGGTCGGAGGCCTGAGCCCGCAAGCTCACCAGGATCTCGAGGTCGGCGGCATAGGCGTCGATCACGCCCGCGGACAGTGCGCCAAGCCCGTCCTGATGCGTTGCCGCCTCGACGATCTGGGCGGTGAGTTCGCCGCGCGCGCTGAACTCGCGCAGAAGCCGCTCGGCGGTGGTGCCGGCCAGCACGCCGATGCGCCGCGGGGCCCGCTGTGCCGCGCCCACGCCGTTGCCGCCGACCGGCGGCAGCGTCACCGGGCCCGGGGCGAGGCGAAGCATGAGCCCCGGTCCGGTGACGAAGGTGGGGAGCGTGAAGTCGGCCTGATCAAGACGCGACACCGTTCGGCTGGTCGCCTCGCACAGCAGGTCGATCCGCCCCTCCGCCAAGGCCTCGAAGCGGTTGCCGGCATCGACGGCGACGAACTGGGCGGCGATCGGCCGGCCGCTCGCGCCTGCCGCCCTCTCCACCACGGCGCGGCAGAGGTCGACCGTGTAGCCCGCATAGCCGCCGGAACCGTCGGCGGCTGAGAAGGGGGCAGCATCGGCCCGCACGCCAAGGCGGAGCGTGCCGCGCTCCGCCGCCTCGCGCAGCGCATCGGCCGCAGCGAGCGAGGGGGCGGCAAGCGTGGTGGCGATCAGGGCGGCGGCGAGACGCGACATCGGGCATTGGCTCCGGCAACCGTTCCTGTTGCGCCCTATCGCGCGCTCCGACCCGGCCAGCAAGTCAGAGCGAGCCCGCCTGATCGCCTCGGCGACCAACCCGGCGCGTCACGCCCGGGCGGGGCGGTTCCAGGGCAGGCGAGCGAGAAGCCGGGTCATCGGGCAAAAGCCGGTCCAGCCCGCCACGTTCAGCATCACCCCGACGAAGGCGACCATCAGCAGGAACCAGGGCGAGACGAACACCCCGAGGGCAAGCCAGAGCAGGACCATCAGCCCCGCGCCGATCATGGTCTGCCGTGCCAGCGAGATCGGCGGGGCCGCGCCCCTCACCACCGGCAGCCCGGCCCGCTTCCAGGCCGAAAGCCCCCCCTCCAGCACATAGGCCTCGCCACTCGCCTCGGGCGGCAGGCGGGCAAGACAGGCCTCGGTGCGCGCGCCGGAGGCGCAGGCGAGCACGATCGCCTTGCCCGCTTCGGCGGCGAGATCGCGCGCATCGAGCACCGAGGCGGGAACGAGGCGGGCGCCAGGGATGTGCTCGCGGGCGAACTCCTCCGCGTCGCGCAGGTCGAGGAGGATGGCGGTGCCGTCGTCGAGCCGTTCCTTCAGGGCTGCGGGGTCGATGGGCTTGGCCATGGCTGCATGCCTTTCCTGCCGGCCGTTCCGTTGCGCGGGAGAGATAGGGCAGCTCTATCTTCGGGTCAACGAAGATACGTCGCGCCGCGGGGCGACATGGCTGCGAAACGCGTCCACCTCGGTGGCACAGCGCAGCACACCGCCCCGTCGGTCCCCCCAGCCTCGCCGGCCGGCACGAGCGGAGCAGCCTCCGGCAGATCGCGCCCCTGGTCCCCTCACCCCGGCCGAATGAGGTGCCGTGGCGCAGCGCAGCGAATAGAGAAAGTTTCCGCCTCCGGCCCCGTGTCGCTCACGCCCGGTCGCTCACGCCCGGCCTGCGGCAGCCAGCACGGCATCGGCCAGAACCTGCGCCCCGGCTTCCGCCCATTCGGGCGTGATGGCTTCCGCCTCGTTGTGGCTCAAGCCGCCGTGGCAGGGAACGAAGATCATCGCCGTCGGCACCGCGCGCGCGACGTAGACGGCATCGTGCCCGATCGGGGTCGGCATGTCGCGCCACGGGTAGCCGCGCGCTTCGGCGGCCGCCCGCACCAGCCCCACAAGACGGGCATCGAAGGGTGTTTCGGGGGCGGTCCAGAACGGGTCGATGCGGACGCTCACACGGCGTGCCTGCGCGATGGCAGGCAGGCGGTCGTGGAGGAGCGACACTTGACGCGCGAGACCCTCGGCAGAGGCGTTACGCAAATCGACGGTGAACCACACGCGCCCAGGCACCACGTTGCGCGAAGCGGGCGACACCTCGAGCCGCCCGACCGTGCCCACGCCGCCCGTTTCGAGGGCGATCCCCTCGATCGCCTCCACCATGCGCGCGGCGGCGACGAGTGCATCGCGGCGCATGCGCATCGGGTTGCCGCCATGCGCCTCAGCCCCCTGCACCGTCACCTCGAACCAGGCCTGGCCCGAAGCGCCGGTGACGACGCCGATCACCTTCCCCTCCGCCTCCAGCACTGGCCCCTGTTCGATGTGCAGCTCGATGTAGCCGCCAAGCGATTTCGCCCAAGCGGGGTCGGCCTCTCCCCGCCAGCCGATGCGCGCGAGCTCCTCGCCGAACACGCGGCCCTCAGGGTCGCGCTTGGCAAGCACCTCCTCTTCGGTGAACACGCCGACCGCGACGCCGGAGCCCATCATCGGCGGCGAGAAGCGTGCGCCTTCCTCGTTCGTCCAG
>CALBEG010000197.1 GCA_937927455.1 uncultured Elioraea sp.
CCAGCCATAAATCACGTGGTCGGCCGCCGCGGCCTCAGCCGAACCGATATAGTCCGCCGCAACGACGATGCCCAAAGCGCGCACCCCGTTGGCAACGATCGGCACGACGAGGGCGAGCACCATCACCACCAGCCGCCGCCAGGGGCTGCGGAACACGGTCAGAGCGTACAGCGCGCCGAAGGCGAGCGCGGCGATGGTGAAACGAAGGCCCGCGCACGCTTCCGCGACATGGAAGACGCCAGCCGTGGTCTCGATCAGGAGCCCTTCCGTGTAGTGGGTAATGCCCCAAAGATCGAGCCCGATGTCGATGAAGCGGGCAGTGATGTGTTGCAGTATGGGAACGGAAAAGGCGCCAAAGGGAACGAGGAAGATCGTGTAGGCGAGGGGTGCGGCGAAGGCGCACGCAAGCCGCCAGCCGAGCACGGTCAGCACAAAGACCTGCACGAGCGCCCAGGCGGTGAGCTGCCGCCCTTCCATGATGCCGAGCCGTTCGGCGACAAGCCAAGCGAGGGCGAAGGGAATGCCTAAGAGCGCGAGGCGGGGGTCGGGAGACGGGGCGACCAGGGCAAGACGGTCACGCCTTTGCCAGGCGAGCCAAGCAGCGATCGGGCCGATCAGCCAGGAATGATTGTAGGCGGTGGAGCTGTTCCAGACCCGGACGGCGGCTGCCGATTCCTCAACGAAAACGAAACCGACCAGCAGGGCGATGCCGAGAGAGAGGACGGTGAGCGTTGCTGCCCGGGCGGCGTGGGGCTGGGGCGTTTCGACCGTGGGGGCGGCGGCGTCGACGGCCTGTGTCGACCGGCTCATCTGCAGCACAGCCACCTCTTTTTTTGGTCAGGCGCCTCTCAAAGCGCAACACTTCCAATAAAAGTGACGATGTCACCCGCCGGCACAATGCCAGACTCGCCGCCCCCTCGCAAGCCTACAGACCACTTCCGGCTCAAGCGCCTGCCGGCGAAGACAGGCGGCTGCGAACGACCAGCGCAATCCCCAGGAGGGCAAGCCCGAACAGGCTCAGGGCGGCCGGTTCGGGCACGCCGGTGGGCGGCGGGTCGCCACCGGGCGGTTCCGAGAACCCGCCCGAGCCACCGGGACCGTCTGGCCCGTCGGTCGGGCCGCCGGGTAGGCCGAAGCTGATGGGTGGACCGAAGGCGAAGGGCGGGACGAAGCCGGGTGGCGGGGGGGCGGGGATGGCAGCGGCCGGCCGCAGCGCCGCAGCCGGGGTCCAGGCAGGAGGCAGAGACAGGGCCGGCACGCCGGCAGCGACGCAGACCAGGGTGAGCACCGGGGCCACGCGCGGCCGGATGGCGGCGGCGGTTCCGGCGGTGGCGCCGGCGGCCCGGCGCACGGGACGTGGTCGGGGCGCTGCGGCGGGCTGCCACGCGCCGGAGGCGGGCGGGCGGGCGGGCCGAGCGACCCAGAAGCAGCGGAGCATGGTGAGGACCTTCCCTCGACGAGCCAAACACTAAATAAGACGCTTTTTGTTTTTTGACAAGCACCCCGAGCCGCGCGCGGTCCGCAAAAAGGCCAACCCGCCCCCATCCCCTCGCGCGCCAAGCCCAGCGGCGCTAGCAACGCGACGTCCAACCGAGGAAAGACCGCGCCATGCCGCCCCCTGCCGAGACGGCACCGAAAGATCCACAACCGGAGAAGGCCGGGACGCCCCACGGCCCGCGCGTGCTCCACCTCTACCGGCGCTTCCATCCCGACTACACGGGGGACGGGATCTACTTCTCCCGGCTCATCCCGCTCATCGCCGCCCACGGCACAACCGGCGATGTGCTCGTCTACGAAACGCCGCCGCCCGACGGCGTGGCCACCCTCCGCCACAACGGCTTGACCGTGCACTATCTCGCTGCGCGCCAGCGGCCCACCCCCTTCACCTTGCTGCGCTGGCTGATCGCTGCCCGCGACCGTTACGACGTGCTGCACATCCATTCGCATGTCGACCGCACGCTGCTGTCCTACCTCGCCATGCGGCTTCTGGGGTGGCGCACGCTGTTCCATTGCAGCCTGGACGACAGCCCGACCGACATACTCTTAGGCTATCGCCCGCTCTACCGCCCCCTCGTGCGCCTTCTGTTCAGCGCCATCGACCGATTCGTCGTGATCAGTCCCCTGCTCCTTCGCCGTTCCCTCGAGACCGTGTCACGCGAGCGCATCGTCTTCCTGCCGCAGGGCGCGATGCTGCCAAGGACACTGGGAGACCGTGCCAAACGTTGGGCCACGCGTCGCTCCCTAGGCCTGCCCGAGGACGCCGTCATTCTGCTCAATGTCGGGTCGGTTTCGCGGCGCAAAGGAACGGATTGGCTGATCGAGGTTCTCGGTCGCATCGCCGATCCGAAAGTGATCCTCCTCGTTGTCGGCCCCGTCCTCGAACAGGACTTCGCCACCGAGGTCGAGCGAAAAATCGCCAAGCTCGGCCTCGGCGAGCGTGTCCGCCTGGTCGGCTTTTGCGCGGACACTGGACCCTATTACGAGGCGGCCGAGGTGTTCGTCTTCGCCTCCACCGCCGAGGGGTTCGGCAACGTGCTGGTCGAAGCGATGGCGCACGGCCTTCCCATCGTCATGCGGTTCCTGCCCGGGATTGCAGATTTCCTCGTCTTGCATGACGAGACGGGGTATCTTGCCACCACCGAAAGCGAGTTCGCCGCCGCTGTGACGCAGCTTGCCGCCGATCCAGCGCGGCGGCACGTCTTCGGCCTCAGGAACCGCAGCCTCGCCGAACGCAACTTCAACCTCGAGGACATGGGGCGCGGCTACGATGCGCTCTACCGCGGCCGCACGGCGCCCCAGGTCGCGCCAGATCTCGACATTCATTTTGCCAAAGATCTCTCACGCGGCCCCGCGGCGATCGGGTTGGTGGAGGTCGAAACGCCCTCCGACTGGCGGCCGCAGCTCCTGGTCGTCATCGACACCGAAGCCGCCTTCGAGTGGGCCAAGGGAACCTACACCGACATCGGCGACACCGCACCGACGCGGGCGCTCGCGCGGGCGCTCGACGTGTTCCGCCGCCACGGCGTGCAGCCGACTTTGGTGGTCGACCAGCCCGTCGCAACCAATGCGGACAGTGCCGCGGTGATCCGAGCCCTGGCGGCAGAGGGTTGCGAAATCGGCGCCCACCTCCACCCGTGGAGTTCGCCGCCCGCCGTCGAGCCGCGCGATGAGTGGCACTCCTTCTCTGGCAATCTCGGACCGCCGCTTGAGCGCGCCAAGCTCGCCGCCTTGACCGAGCATGTTGCGGCCCTGATCGGCCGCGCCCCGCTCATCTTCAAGGCCGGCCGCTACGGCCTGTCGGCGAACACCGTGGCCGCGATCGCCGGCTTGGGCTATCGAATCGACTGTTCCATCTGCCCCGCCTACGACTACAGCCGCATCGGCGGGCCCGATTTCACCCGCTTCTCCGCCCGGCCCGGCTGGTTCCTTGGCCACGGCGCACCGATCCTCTCGCTGCCGACCACGGCGGGACGCATAGGCTGGCTCTCCCGCTTCGCCGAGGGCAGCACGCTCTCACACCAGCGCCGGATCGGCCGCCTTGCCGCCAGGCTCAACGCCCTCTATCCCGTCCGCCTCTCGCCCGAAGGCGTGTCACTGCAAGAAATGCGCCGGCTCACCCGCCAGCTGCACGCGAGAGGGCTTCGAGTCTTCACCCTCTCCCTGCATAGCCCCTCGCTGAGCCCGGGCTACACGCCCTACGCACGGACGCAAGCCGAGCGCGATGCGCTGGTGGCGCGAATCGACGCCTATCTCGAGTGGTTCCTCGGCAGCTTTGGCGGGGAGGCGACCACCCCCGCCACGGTGCATGCCAAATTGGCGCGCGAGGTGCCTCCGCCAGCTGCTCCCTGAAGGGCGAAGACGGGCCAAGAGCATGGTGCGGGCGGTCGGGGTCGAACCGACATGACCTTGCGGTCACCGGATTTTGAGTCCGGCGCGTCTGCCAATTCCGCCACGCCCGCGCCTCGCCTTTCTTCCTCTTGTATAGCTGAGGACCACGCCGCCGCCCACACTCCTCCCGCTCATCCAATCGGCGGGGGGGCGAAGCGGGCCAGGCGCACCGCCGTGTGGCCGCGGCAGGTGCGCAAACTCGGCATCACCAGCAGGCAGTCATCGTGCGGGGTGCGAATCTCCTCCGCTCCATCCAACGCAATCAGCGTGTTGCGCGCGGGGATGATGTCGCCGCCCCGGAACGGCTGAACGAACGCGAAATCTGAGGTGCGCGCTGTCACCGTGCGCGTGACCTCGGCGTAACGCACCGCCGGTTGAGCCGACACCTCGGCCGCGGGACACACCCGGCCTGCAGCCTCGCGGTCGATGACGCCGAGCCGAGCCAGCAGCCGCGCTGCGGTCAGCGCCATCATCTGTTCGGTTCCCGCCACCCAGTGTTGGCCCGCCTCGACCAAGACCGCCACCTTCGGGGACGTCGGATCGGCGAAAGGGCCGTAATCGATCAGACGCCGCCCGCCCGCGTGCCCCTCGTCCCCGACAACGAGGATTGGCACTCCGATGCGCACCGCGAAGCGACGCGCCTTGGCCACCGGGCCGGCGATCAAAAGAGGATCCCCCTCCCACAACATCGAGTGCAGGTCGAGCAGAACGTCGACCGTGTCGATCAGGGGCCGCAGAGCGCGCGCCCGACGGCGCTCGGTGGTGTCGATGGGGCCGGCAAGCGCCTCCTCCGACCACACCCTGTTCATGTCCTCGTCCACGTAGCGGCTGGCCGTCGGTTTCGCCGGGTCGAAGCAGGCGAAGGCATCGAGATTGGCGAAGATGAGGCTGAGCCGTCCGGCACGCGGGCGAAGCCCGACGTCGAGCAGCCGCGAGATGAGGCGCGCCCCGGCGATCTCGTTGCCATGCACGAGCGCAACCAGGGCGACGTGCGGGCCAGGCGCGTCGGCCGCGAAGCTCCAGACGCCGGGCAGCCCGATATTGCCGACAAGCCAGGGCCCGAGGTCTGGAGTCGGGATCTCTACCCGGCGCGGCGGCAGAAGGCCGACCGGCAGCGGCCGAGGCGAACCCGCCTCAGGCGGCGAGCCGGTCAGCGAGACGCTCAAGGAACCGCGCGCAGGCGACAAGCTCGCTCTCCGCTATCCACTCATCCGGCGTGTGCGCCTGGGCGATGTCACCGGGCCCGCAGACGATCGCCGCCATGCCGGCCGCCTCGTACACGCCCCCTTCGGTGCCGTAGGATACCCGGCCGGTCTCATTCGCCCCCGTCAGCCCGCGAACCATCTCGGCCAACGGGTGGTCCTCGGCAAGGTCCATTCCCGGCAGCAGAGGATTGGTCTCGAACAGGATGGCCGCCTCCGGCGCAACCGCGCGCAAGGGCGGCAGCACCACCTGGTCGGCATGGGCGCGCAACGCCGCGAGCAGGGCGAGAGGGTCGTCCTTCGGCACGAACCGGTATTCGAACAGGATCTCCGCCTCCTCCGGCACGACGTTGAGGGCAGACCCCGACCTGAATACACCTGCATGACAGGTCGTCCAGGGGGGCGTAAATCGCGCATCGTGCGGGCCCTCGGCCATGCGACTCGCCTGCTGGCGCACCAGGGCAGAGACGATCTCGGCGCCGGCGTGCAGAGCGTTGGCCGCCCGCTCCGGATGGGCAGAGTGGCCGGCCCGGCCGCGCACCGTGCACCGCACGGAGAGCTTGCCCTTGTGGCCGAGAATCGGGCGCATCGCTGAGGGTTCGCCGACGATCACCCACTCTGGGCGCACCGGCAGACGGCGAAGGTCGGCAGCGAGAGCGCGCGCGCCGTGGCAGCCGACCTCCTCGTCGTAGGTGATAAGGAGGTGGATCGGCCGCTTCAGCCCGCGCGCGGCGAACATCGGCACGGCGGCGAGACAGGCGGCGACGAACCCCTTCATATCGGCCGTGCCGCGCCCGTACAGCCGCCCCCCCTCGCGGTGCAGGCGGAACGGATCGCGCGTCCACGCCTGGCCATCGACGGGAACGACGTCGACATGACCGGAAAGGGCGACCCCAGGCCGGTCCTCGGGCCCAATGGTGGCGTAGAGATTGGCTTTGCGACCGGTCGCGTTGTGGAACAGGCGGCAAGCCACACCATGCTTCGCCAGGTGGTCGCGGATGAAGGCAATGCAGGCGAGATTGCTGTTGCGGCTCACCGTGTCGAAGGAGACCAGGCGCTCAAGCAAGGCGATGGCGTCCGCCACCCCACCCTTTGGCCCCTCTCCATGCTGATCCCCACTCTCCGCCATCGGCACCCTCCCCTTCATCTTCGGGCGGCGGACGACGCGGTCAACCCGACCCCGACGATCGGGTGCCGCGTCGCGCCAGAGGGTGGTGTTCGGCCACGGCACGCTCAAGCCGGCCCTGGTCGAGATGGGTGTAGATCTCGGTGGTCGCGATGTCGGCGTGGCCGAGCATCGTCTGCAGACTGCGCAGGTCGGCGCCGCGCGCCAGAAGATGGCTGGCGAAGGCGTGACGCAGAACGTGCGGGCTGACCTGGGCGGGATCGAGCCCGGCGGCGAGCGCCACCCCCTTCAGAAGCAGGGCGAACCCCTGCCGGGTCAGGTGGCCCGCACGCGAGCGCGAGGGGAAGAGGTAGCGCTCGCCCGGACCCCGAATCGGCCGTGACGCGAGCAGGGCCAGCCACGCCTCCACCGCCAGCCGCGCCGCCGCGCCGATCGGCACCAGCCGCTCCTTGCTGCCCTTGCCCCGGATCAGGATCGCCTCCGCCCCTGGCCGGATGGCGCGCCGCGGCAGGGTGACGAGCTCGCTGACCCGCATGCCCGTCGCGTAAAGGAGTTCGAGCATCGCGCTTGCCCTGAGCCCCTCCTCGCCCGGCAGGCTCCGCGCCGCCGCCAGCAGGGCCGCCACCTCGCTCTCGCCGAGCACCTTGGGCAGTGGGCGGCCGGGCCGCGGGCGGTCGAGTGCTTCGGTCGGATCGTCGGCCCGCACACCCTCGCGGACCAGGAACAGGTAGAATTGGCGCAGGGCGGACAGGCGGCGCACCGCCGTGCGCGGTGCAAGCCCCCCTCCATAGATCGTGTGCAGATACGCGCGCAGATCCTCGCGTGACGCCGCCTCCAGCGCCACCCCTCGGCGGGTGCAGAAGCGGGCGAAGTCGAGAAGGTCAGACCCGTAGGCGGAGAGCGTGTTGCGCGAGGCCCCGCGTTCGGCGGCCATCATCTCGAGGAAGGCTTCCAGCCGGGGCGGGGGCGCAGCGCCGGGAGAAGATCGGGGCATTGCGCTCACCGTTGCGGGAACCGGTCGGTCGGCAGCACCTTCTCGACCGCAACCGGGTGCGGCTGGGGAGGGTTGAAGGCGAGCCACAGACCGCCCGCAACGAGGAGGCCGACCAAGACGAGGGCGAGAATCAACCAGAGGCGCAACCGACCCCCCTTTGCCGATCCTGGCGCGGTTGTGCACGCATGCTAGCGTGCGGTCGCCATGTTGCGGGACACGCTCGCCCCATCCCAGGCCGCGCCCGACTCGCGTGCCCTACAGTCTATCCCCGGCGACCGTCCGGGCGAACCCTGGGCAGCCGTCGCCGAAGGGCGGTCGATCGTGCTCGTCGGGCT
Source organism: uncultured Elioraea sp. (assembly GCA_937927455.1). Taxonomy (GTDB): domain Bacteria; phylum Pseudomonadota; class Alphaproteobacteria; order Acetobacterales; family Acetobacteraceae; genus Elioraea. Next base: position 7,546 of record CALBEG010000197.1, read on the forward strand.
GATGGGGGCGGGCAAGAGCGCGATCGGCCGTCGCCTCGCCGCACGGCTCGGCCTCCCGTTCGTCGATGCGGATGCCGAAATCGAGCGTGCGGCCGGCATGAGCATCCGGGAGATCTTCGAGAGGTTCGGCGAACCTGCCTTCCGCGCCGGCGAACGGCGGGTGATCGCCCGCCTGCTCGCCGGCCCGCAAATCGTGCTCGCGACCGGGGGCGGCGCCTTCATGGACCCAGAGACCAGGGCCCTGGCGCGCGCCCGGGGGCGGTCGGTCTGGCTCAAGGTCGACCTCCCGATTTTGGTGCGGCGCGTGAGCGGCCGCAACGACCGCCCCCTGCTCGCGGGCGGTGATCCGGCCTCGGTCCTCGCCGAACTCGCGCGCAAGCGGTATCCCGTCTATGCCGAGGCGGACGTGATCGTACCCTGTCGCGACGAAGCGCCCGAACAGACGACCAACCGCGTGCTGAACGCCCTTCTCGCCCATCGCCCGCCGCGACGCGTGCGCGTGCCGCTCGCCGACCGGGCGTATGACGTCATCATCGGAGCCGGTGTCGCCGCCCGCGCCGGGGCGCATCTCGCCCCTCTCTTGCCGTCGCGTCGCGTCGTCCTCGTCGCCGACGAGACAGTCTGGCGCCTGCACGGGGCGATAGTGGAAGCAGGCCTCGCAGAGACCGGGTTTTCCGGGCAAGCGCTTCTGGTTCCGCCCGGCGAGGGGGCGAAGTGCTTCGCCGCCTTCCAGGACCTGGTCGAGCGCATGCTGGCGGGCGGGATCGACCGCAGGACGGGGGTGATCGCCTTCGGCGGCGGCGTCATCGGCGATCTTGCCGGCTTCGCTGCCGCCGTCGCCCTGCGTGGCCTGCCCTTCGTCCAGGTGCCGACCACCCTGCTCGCCCAGGTGGATTCCTCGGTCGGCGGCAAGACTGGCATCAACACGGCGCACGGCAAGAACCTGGTCGGCGCCTTCCACCAGCCCCGCGCCGTGCTTTGCGACACCGCGCTTCTGGCCACCTTGCCGGAGCGGGAGCTGCGCGCCGGCTATGCCGAGGTGGCAAAGTACGGGCTGATCGACGATGAGCGGTTTTTCGCGTGGTGCGAAGCGAACGGGGCAGCGGTGGTGGCCGGCGAGGCCGAAGTCCTGGCGGAGGCAGTGGCGCGGTCGGTGGCGGCGAAGGCGCGCGTAGTGGCGGCAGATGAGCGCGAGGAGGCGGCCGAGGGCGGCCGCGCCCTGCTCAATCTTGGGCACACCTTCGCCCACGCTTTCGAGGCCGAAACGGGCTACGACGGCGCGGTTCTGCTCCATGGCGAGGCCGTCGCGCTCGGCATCGCGCTCGCCTTCCGCTTCTCCGCCCGACTTGGGCTGTGCGAGGAGAAAGACGCTCTGCGCGTTGCGTCCCATTTCGCCGCGGTTGGCCTGCCGGTGCGGCTCTCTGACACGGGGCGCGGGTGGGACCTCGAACGGCTCGTTGGGCGCATGCGGCGCGACAAGAAGGCGACGGGCGGAACCCTCACCTTCGTGCTTGCCCGCGGCGTGGGCCAGTCCTTTCTCGCCCGCGATGTGGCAGAGGAGGATCTGCGCGAGTTCCTTCGCGAGGAAGGGGCGAGCGCGTGAGGGTGGTCCCGCGTTGTCAGCCCGGAGGCTGAGGGGATCGTGCCGCTAAGTCCGCCGGCACCGCGCGAGAGGCTGCACACGCGCACCATCGTGATCGAGGGCTATCGCCGCGCGGATGGCTTGTTCGACATCGAGGCGCGGCTGACGGACACCAAGAGCTACGGTTTCGCCAGCGAGGATCGGGGCCGCATCGAGGCGGGCGAGCCGCTGCATGGGATGCTGATGCGCC
>CALBEG010000198.1 GCA_937927455.1 uncultured Elioraea sp.
GGCATGGATGCAAGCGCGCTCAGGCGAACGCGGCATCAACCAAGCGCAAGCCGACCGCTTCGCCACCGCGGTAACGGTCTGGCCGCACCACTCCTGCCGCCCGCACCAGCCCGCCGCGTGCCGTCGCAAGACCCTGCGCCAGTGGAGTGCCGCCGGCGCGGAAGGCGATTGCCTCCAGAAGGGCACCGCTCTCCCCTTCCAGCACGACGCGCAGATGCGTCCCCGACGGCCCCACCGGGGCGAGGGAAGCGACGCGCCCGCCAACTTCGAGCAACGGTTCTGGGTTGCCCGCGCCGAAGGGCCCGAGCCGGGCCAGGGCCTGCGACGCCTCAAGCGTAACCCCCTCGATGCGGCAGCGGCCCTCAATCACCACCGGCTCCCGCACCTCCTCTTCGGCTCCCCACAGAGCGGCGAGCGCCTCGGCAAACGCACCAAGCCGCGACGCCGCAAGTGTGACCCCGGCGGCGGCGGCATGCCCGCCTCCCTTGAGGACGAGGCCCTGGCGCACCAAGGTGCCGATCGCCGCGCCGAGATCGAAACCCGGCACCGACCGGCCCGAGCCCACCGCCGTCTCGCCGTCCAACGCCAGAGCCACCGCCGGCCGGCCGAAGCGTTCGCGCACTCGCCCGGCCACGATGCCCACCACACCGGGATGCCAGCCAGCCCCAGCGACCACGAGCACGGATCGACCCGCCTCAACCTGGCGTTCGGCCTCGGCGAAGGCCGCCTCGACCACCGCGGCCTCGATCGCTTGGCGGTCGCGGTTCAACCGATCAAGCCGCAGCGCGAGCGACTGCGCCTCGCGCGCCTCGTCCGTCATCAAGAGGGCCACGCCGAGCCCCGCGTCATCAAGCCGCCCGGCCGCGTTCAGCCGCGGCGCCAACGCATAGCCAATCGCTTCCGCATCGATCGTTCCGATATCGATCCTGGCTGCCGCTGCAAGTGCCGCCACACCCGGCCGAGGGCCCCGTCGCATCGCCTCGACCCCGCGCCAGACGAAGGCCCGATTGAGGCCGACAAGCGGCATCACGTCGGCCACGGTAGCCAGTGCCACGAGATCGACGAGATCGAGCAACACCCCGTTGCTCACCGCGCGCGCAAAGCCCGCGCGGCGAAGTTCGCGGTTGGTTGCCACAGCAGCGAGAAAAGCGAGTGCAGTAGCGCACGACGTGCTCAGTGCCTCTGCGACCGGCGGCGCGTTCGGATTGACATGGGCGTGCACACCCGGCGGCGGGCCGTCGGCTCGGTGGTGATCGAGCACAAGCACGTCCGCCTCGCGTGAGATCGTGGCGATCGGCCCCGCTGCAGTCGACCCGCAGTCGAGACACACGATCACCCCCGCCCCGGCACCGACGAAGGTGCGGAACGCGCGCTCGTTCGGCCCATACCCGTCGCGCAGACGATTGGGCACGGCGTGCAGCACGCGAACCCCGAGGGCGGCGAGGAAACGCGCGAGCAGAGCGACCGCGGCCTGGCCGTCGACATCGTAGTCGCCGAACAGGCCGACCGTCTCTCCGCGCCGCACCGCCCAGGCGAGACGATCGGCAAGCGCATCCATGCCGGGCAAGGAGGACGGATCGGGCAGCCAGTCCTTCAGCCGTGGGCTGAGATGACGCGCGAGGTCGGCCTGTGCCACGCCACGCGCGACGATCACGCCGGCGAGCAGCTCCGGCAGGCCGTGGCGCTGCGCGAAGCGAAGCGTGATTTCAGGATCGGCGGTGCGGTCCTGCCAGGGCCGGCCGGAGAAGGATCGTCTGCCGTTCCCCTCCGAACGACCGTGCACGATCGCCTCAGCCGCCCATCCAGAGCTTGCGCGTGAAGTTGTGGTGCGCCTCGATATAGCGGACTGTGCCCGACTTTGAGCGCATCACCAGTGAGTGGGTGATGGCCCCGCCGCCGAAGCGGCGCACGCCGCGCAGCATCGCGCCGTTGGTCACGCCGGTGGCGGCGAACATCACGTCGCCGCGCGCCATCTCTTCGGTGGTGTACTTGCGCGCGAGGTCGGTGATGCCCATCCGCCGCGCGCGGGCCTTCTCCTCCTCGGTGCGGAAGATGAGCCGGCCCTGGATCTGGCCGCCGATGCATCGCAGGGCGGCGGCAGCGAGCACGCCCTCGGGCGCGCCGCCCGAGCCCATGTAGATGTCGATGCCACTCTCCGGCTGGCTTGTCGCGATCACGCCAGACACGTCGCCGTCGCTGATCAGCATGATGCGTGCCCCGGCTGCACGCACCGCCTTGATCAACTCCGCATGCCGCGGACGATCGAGGATGCAGACGACGAGGTCTGACACCGCCATGCCCTTCGCCTTCGCCACCTCCTTGAGGTTTCGCTCGGGCGTCTCGTCGAGATCGACGATGCCTTCCGGCAGCCCGCCGCCGACCGCGATCTTTTCCATGTACACGTCGGGCGCATTGAGGAAGTTGCCGGCTTCGGCGAGTGCCACCACCGCGAGCGCATTGTTGCCGCCCTTGGCGGTGATCGTCGTGCCTTCGAGCGGGTCGAGAGCGATATCAGCCTTCATGCCGCCGCAGCCGACCTTCTCGCCGATGTAGAGCATCGGCGCCTCGTCGCGTTCGCCCTCGCCGATCACCACTGTGCCGTCGATCGCCACCGTGTCGAAGGCACGGCGCATCGCATCCACGGCAGCCTGGTCGGCGGCCTTCTCATCACCGCGGCCCATCAGCCGCGAAGCGGCGAGTGCGGCGGCCTCGGTGACGCGCACAAGTTCAAGGGCGAGGTTGCGGTCGATGTGGCGGGCATCGGGCGCATCGCCGCCAGCAGCAAAGACTCGCGCGGAAGTGGCGGTGTCGCTCATGAGATCGTTCCCTTCCCAAACCTGTCACCCACCCCTCTCAGAGGGTTTCGATCCTGATCACGGTCGGCGGCTCCACCACTGCGCCGAGCGAGGCGATGCGGGCCACCGCCGCGGAGAAAGCCGCCTCCTCGCACGGATGCGTCGTCAACACAACGGGAACCGTCTCGCCCGGAGACCGGCCGCGCTGCAGCATGCTCTCGAGGCTCACCGCATGGTCGCGCAGCACGGCGGAGATCTCGGCGATCACCCCGGGGCGATCGACCACCATCAGGCGCAGATAGGCCGCCCCGGAGCGATGCGCGATGGGCACAGCAGCCGCGGGCTCGAGGCCCATCGCACTGCGTCCCCAGGTCGGCGTGCGCCGGCTGCGCGCGATGTCGATCAGGTCGGCAACCACCGCCGAAGCGGTCGGCCCCCCTCCCGCGCCACGGCCCTCCAGGATCACGCGCCCTGCGTGATCGCCCTCGATCATCACCGCATTGAACACGCCGTCGACATGCGCGAAGGGCGAGCTTTCGGGCACCAGCGCGGGATGGACGCGCGCCGCGACCCCAGCCGCGGTCTCCTCCGCGATGCCGACGAGGCGGATCACGTAGCCCAATTCGTGCGCGAAACGAATATCGAGATCGGTGATGCCCCTGATGCCCTCGACGAAAAGCGAGGCGAAGTCGAGAGGGCGGCCGAAGGCGAGGCCAGAGAGGATGGCGAGCTTGTGCGCGGCATCCACCCCGTCGATGTCGAAAGACGGATCGGCCTCAGCG
>CALBEG010000199.1 GCA_937927455.1 uncultured Elioraea sp.
GTCTGGACGGAGGAGACCCTCCGCGCCTACCTCGCTAACCCGCGCGAGGTCGTCCCCGGCAGTTCCATGGCTTTCCCGGGAGTGCGCAACCCCGAGCAGATCGAAAAGCCTGCTGCTCTGGCTGCGCCAGGCCGCCGGCGAACCCAGCACCCAATGACAACGAAGGCCGTCCGGAACCCCCGGACGGCCTCGCCTAGTAGCCGGCCTGGGGGCCGGTCTCCGTCACTTCGCCTTCTTGGCGGACGTCTTCGCGGGGGCCTTGACGGGCTCCTTGGGAGCGTCCTTCGCAGGCGCCTTCGCGGCGGTCTTGGTGGACTTAGGATTTTTGGCCATCTCGATGGTCCTCAGGCTGGGGCGGAGGCAACATCGCCCTCCGCTGCGGCGGGATCAGAATGATCCACGCCTAAGGGCTCTTGGGGATCGGCGTTCCGCGTGTCAAGGCCGGAAGGTCCGTGTGACGCAAAAAAAGCAGAGTCGCGGCGCGTATCTCAGCCGACGCTGCCCTCAAGGGAGAGGGCGAGCAGCTTCTGCGCTTCGACGGCGAACTCCATCGGCAGCTCCTTCAGCACCTCGCGGGCAAATCCGTTGACGATCAACCCCACCGCCTCCTCCTCGGTCATGCCGCGCTGGCGGCAGTAGAAGAGCTGGTCTTCGGCGATGCGGCTGGTTGTTGCTTCGTGCTCGACGCGTGCGGTCGGGTTGCGGCTTTCAATGTAGGGCACGGTGTGCGCCCCGCAGCGATCGCCAATCAGCAGGGAGTCGCATTGGGTGAAGTTCCGCGCGTGCTGTGCCCTGGGCAGGATGCGCACCAAGCCGCGATAGGTGTTCTGCCCCTCTCCCGCCGAGATGCCCTTGGAGACGATGGTCGAGCGCGTGCGGGGCCCGATGTGGATCATCTTCGTGCCCGTATCCGCCTGCTGGCGGTTGTTGGTGATGGCGACCGAGTAGAACTCGCCGACCGAGCTTTCGCCCTGCAGGATGCAGGAGGGATACTTCCAGGTGATCGCCGAGCCGGTCTCGACCTGGGTCCACGAGATCTTGCTCTTCGCGCCACGGCAGGCACCGCGCTTGGTGACGAAGTTGTAGATGCCGCCGCGGCCCTCGGCATCGCCTGGGTACCAGTTTTGTACCGTCGAGTACTTGATGGTCGCCTCATCGAGCGCGACGAGTTCGACCACCGCGGCGTGCAGCTGATTCTCGTCGCGCTGCGGCGCTGTGCATCCCTCGAGGTAGGAGACGTAGGCGCCCTCCTCGGCGACGATCAACGTGCGTTCGAACTGGCCGGTGTTGCGCGCGTTGATTCGGAAGTAGGTGGAAAGCTCCATCGGGCAGCGCACGCCTTTCGGCACGAAGACGAAGGAACCATCCGAAAACACGGCCGAGTTCAGCGCCGCGAAGTAGTTGTCGGACGGCGGCACCACGGTGCCGAGCCAGCGTCGGACGAGATCAGGGTGCTCGCGCACCGCCTCGGAGAAGGAGCAGAAGATGACGCCAGCTTCGGCGAGCTTCTCCTTGAAGGTGGTGGCAACACTCACGCTGTCGAACACGGCGTCCACGGCCACCCCTGCCAGCCGTTCCTGTTCCCGCAGCGGGATGCCGAGCTTCTCGTAGGTGCGCAGCAGTTCGGGATCGACCTCATCAAGCGACTTAGGCTGCGCCTTTTGTTTCGGTGCCGCGTAGTAGTGCAGGTCTTGGTAGTCGATCGGCGGGTAGCGCACGGCCGCCCAGCGCGGCTCTTCCATCGACTGCCAGGCGCGAAAGGCTTTCAAACGCCACTCCAGCAGCCAGGCGGGCTCCTCCTTCTTGGCGCTGATCAGGCGGATGACCGCCTCATCGAGGCCCTTCCGGATAAGTTCCTGCTCGATCGCGGTCTCGAAACCCCACCGGTAGCCGCCTTCGGTGACGTCGCGGACGGTCTCGAGCGTGTCGGTCGCTGCGGGCATGTCTCGTTCCGATCCCGTTCCTTCTTGTTCCTCTCGCCCCGTCAGCCCGCGGTCGCCGCAACGGTAGGCGGCGGAGGAGCCCAGGCTGGGCAGGCCATGTCGGCCAGCGTGATTTCGGAGAGCGCGCGCCGGATCGCCATGTTCACCGGGTCCCAGCGCCCGCGCACGCGGCAGGTGCACTCGTGCTCGCAGCCCCCTGCGTGCTCCACGCAGGCGGCAAGCGCGATCGGCCCTTCAACGGCGTCGATCACGTCGCTGATCGCGGTCTCGGTCAGCGCACGGGCGAGGCGATACCCGCCATGCGGCCCGCGCTGGCTGACGACGAGCCCGCTCGCGGCAAGAAGCTTAAGCACCTTCGCCACGGTTGGTTCGGCGATGCCGGTGGCGAGCGCGAGCGCCGAGACGTTGCGCACCGCCCCCTCCGGCGCGGTGCCGAGCTCGCTCAGCAAGACAACCGCGTAATCGCTCAGTTTCGACAGCCGAAGCACGGCACCTACCATTCCCATGCCGCGCCTCGCCAAACCACATCGGGGCGGACCGTCTGGCGAGACGCAATCCGGACCTCAGAGGTCCTGAATGCCAGATGCGTCTGCCCCCGGCCAATGTCAAGCCGCTTGCCGAAGCCCACAGGAGCATGGCCGGGCAGACCGTCTGCGTGGCGCGCGCCTGGAGGACCCGGCTGCCTTCCCGTCCGCCCCCCTCCGCGTCGCCCGACCCCCTCCGCGCGCGCTCCCTTCCCTGCTAAACCCGCGCGCCCTGCCATGAACGACCGCTCCCTCGCCCTTCTCCCTCCCGGCCTGCGCGACCTCCTTCCCCCCGAAGCCGAGACCGAGGCCGCCGCCATCGAGGCCATGGGCGAAGTGTTCGCCGCTCACGGCTATGAGCGGGTGAAGCCTCCCCTGCTCGAGTTCGAGGAAAGCCTGCTGGGTGGGGCCGGCGCCTCGACCGCGGACGTGGCTTTCCGGCTGATGGACCCGTTGAGCCACCGCATGCTTGCGCTGCGGGCCGACATCACGCCGCAGGTGGCGCGCATCGCCTCCGTCCGCCTCGCCTGCGCCCCGCGGCCCTTGCGGCTGTGCTACTCGGGCCAAGTGTTGCGCGTGCGCGGAACCGACCTCCGCGGCGCCCGCCAGATGTCGCAGGCCGGAATCGAGCTTATCGGCAGTGACTGCGCGGAGGCCGACGCTGAAGCGATCGCAGTCGCGGCCGAGGCTCTCGCCGCCTTGGGCGTGCCGGCGGTGAGCTTCGACCTCACCCTGCCCACCCTGGTCGACGAGCTCCTCGCCCCGTTCGGGTTCGCGCCTCCGCGCGAGGAGGCGCTCAGGCGCGCGATCGACCGCAAGGACGCGGCTGAGGTCGCGGCACTCGCCGGCCCGCTCGCCGACACGCTCGATGAGCTTCTGCACGCCGCGGGCCCAGCCCACCGCGCGCTCGAGGCGCTCGCCGCCGCAACCCTTCCGGCGGCAGCCCGCGCCCTGGCCGACCGTCTCGCCGCCACCGTCGCCGCGGTGCACGCGCGCGACCCTTCGATTCGTTTGACAGCCGACCCGCTCGAGTTCCGCGGCTTCCGCTACCACCGCGGGGTGGCGTTCACGATCTTCTCGGCCGCTGTGTCGGACGAGCTCGGGCGCGGCGGGGCCTATCGCGCGGGCGAAGAGGCGGCGACGGGCGTCTCCCTCTACCCCGACGCCGCCCTGGCCGCCGCCGCCCCCCGCCCGCCGCGGCCGCGGGTATTCGTTCCCGCCGGCACGCCGCAGGCCGAAGCCGCCGCCCTGCGCCGGGCCGGGTTTGCCACCGTGCTGGGGCTGGCTCCGGTCGAGGACCCGCTGGCCGAGGCCCGCCGCCTTGGCTGCACCCATCTCGCCGCAGGCGGTTCTGCCCGCCCGATCGGGGAGTGATCGCATGGCCAATGTCGCTGTCATCGGCGCGCAATGGGGAGACGAAGGCAAAGGCAAGGTGGTGGACTGGCTCGCCTCGCGTGCCGACATCGTCGTGCGCTTCCAGGGCGGGCACAATGCCGGCCACACCCTCGTCATCGGCAATCAGACCTACAAGCTCAGCCTGCTGCCGTCCGGCGTGGTTCGGGGCAAGCTCGGCATCATCGGCAACGGCGTGGTTCTCGACCCGCGCGCGCTTCTCGACGAGATCGCCCGGCTTGGCGCGCAAGGTGTTGCGGTGACGCCCCGGAACCTGCGAATCGCCGAGAACGTGCCGCTGATCCTGCCGCTGCATCCCGCTCTCGATCGTGCGCGCGAGGCGGCGCGCGGGAGGGCGAAGATCGGCACCACGGGGCGGGGTATTGGGCCTGCCTACGAGGACAAGGTGGCGCGCCGCGCCATCCGGCTCTGCGACCTCGCTGAGCCCGAGACGCTCTCGGCGAAGCTCGACGAGCTTCTGCGCCACCACAACACCCTGCTGCAGGGGCTCGGCGCGGAGCCATTCTCGAAGGAGGATCTGCTCGCCGAACTGCTCGACCACGCACCCCGCCTGCTGCCCTATGCCGAGCCCGTCTGGCAGCGGCTCGATCGCGCGCGGCGCGAGGGCGCGCGCATCCTGTTTGAAGGCGCCCAGGCCGTGATGCTCGACATCGACCACGGCACCTACCCCTTCGTCACCTCCTCGAGCACCGTCGCCGGCAACGCCGCTGCCGGTTCGGGGATCGCGCCCTCCGCCATTGGCCGCGTCCTCGGCATCGCCAAGGCCTACACCACCCGCGTCGGCGCTGGCCCCTTCCCGACCGAACTGCAGGACGAGACGGGGTGGCTGATCGGCGAGCGCGGGCGGGAGTTCGGCACCGTCACCGGCAGGCCGCGCCGCTGCGGCTGGTTCGACGCCGCTCTCGTGCGCCAGGCAGTCAAGGTGGGCGGCATCGAGGCGCTGGTGCTGACCAAGCTCGACGTGCTCGACGGGCTCTCTGAGCTGAAGATCGGTGTGGGCTACGAAATCGGGGGCGCGCGCTTCGACCATCTGCCGGCCGCGCCGGGGGCGCAGGCCGCCGCCCGCCCGATCTACGAAACGATCGAAGGTTGGCAGGGCTCGACCCGCGGCGCGCGCTCCTGGGCCGACTTGCCGGCGGCTGCGATCAAGTACATCCGGCGCATCGAGGAACTGGTCGAAACACCGGTGATGGTGCTCTCCACCAGCCCCGAACGCGACGATACGATCGTGATGCGCGACCCGTTCGCAGACTGATCTCCGTCCCGCCTGCCGTTAACCGCGCTGCAACCTCCCATGCGCCAGCATGCGGAGGCCAAGCTACGGAGGGCACGTGGCGAACGGTCGGTTCGAGGTCGCGGGCTTTACGGTCGATCCCCAAGCGCCGGTCGCCGGCTTCGCCCCTGCCGGCTTGCCGTCCTTCCGCGCCACCGGCGCAGACGGGCGGCAGGCCGTGGCGGTTCTGTGCCGGAACGAGCACCCGGCTCGGCTGCGCATGCTGCTCCGCCTGCTCGAGGAGTCGGATCTTCCGGCCCTTCTCCGTCCCCTGGCCCAGGGCGTGACGGGCTGGGGCGGGTCGGCCGTGCGGGCGGTGATCTACGAAGCCCCACCTGGCCCCGCTCTGCTGCGTCCCGCCCAGCGGTCTGAGCCGATGCGCGAAGGCGACCTGGTGCAAAATGTCGTCCGGCCAATCGGCAGGGCTCTGCTTGCTCTCGCCGACCTCGGTCTCACGCATCGCGGCATCCGGCCCGACAATCTGTTCCGTTCGGGCAGCGGCCCGGTGGTGCTCGGAGACGGGGTGTGCACGCCGCCTGCCTTCGCGCAGCCTGCCGTGTTCGAAGATGTCGCCTCTGCCGCGTGTCTGCCGACGGGCCGGGGCGATGGCACCCTTGCCGACGATCTCTACGCACTCGGGGTCACCCTTGTCGCTTTGGCGACCGGAGAGTGGCCGCTCGCCGGGCGCGACGACGCCTCAGTGATCCGCGCCAAGCTCGAGCAGGGCAGTTTGGCGGCCGTGGTCGGGGAGAACCGGCTGCCCGGCGGCATCGCGACCCTGGCGCGCGGCCTGCTCGCGGAGGATCCGGAGCGTCGGCCGCAACCGGCGGAACTCGCTGGATGGCCGGGAACGGCACGCACGCGCGTCGTCTCGGCCCGCCCGCTCGTGCGCGCCTCCCGCACGCTGCGCATCGGCCCTGATGAGGTTCGGGACGCGCGAAGCTTGGCGTACGCCTTGGGACGGCATTGGCAGGCCGGGATCGAGGCCCTGCGGTCTGGCAGCGTGACGGTCTGGATCGAGCGTGCGCTCGGTCAGCCTCAACTCGCAAACCGGGTCCGCGAGCTTCTCGGTCCTGCGCCGTGGGACGATGGCGCACCGATCGACGGCACTCTCAGCCGTTTGATCGCGGCGCTCGATCCGCAGGCCCCCCTGTTCTGGAAGGGGCACGCGCTGATGCCCGACGGGTTGGGGGCTGTGCTGGCGGAGACGCTGCTGGCCCCATCCTCCTCCGGCCTGCCGCTGGCGGCCCTCGACTCGCTTCTCTCCGACAGCGTGATCCCGCGCTGGGCGACAGTCCCTGGAGATCGTCGGGCGGATCCTACAGCTCTTGATCGCTCGGCACGGCAGCATCGGCTCGTCTGGCGCAACCAGGCTCTCGGTTCCGGCCCTGAACGTCTGCTCTACGCGCTCAATCCAGCGCTGCCCTGCCTCTCGCCTCTGCTCGCGGGCGAGCCTGCTGGCACGGTGCCGGCCCTGCTCGCCGCCCTTGAGCGACGCGCCGCCCAGCTTCCTGGCGACACGCTGCCCCTCGATCGTCATCTCGCCGCGTTCCTCGCCGTCCAGATGGACGGGCGGTTGGACGAGGCGATCGCAGCCGTGGGCAACGCTCGCACCGCGGCTGACGCAGCGGTCGCGACCATTGCCGTCCTGGCCCACGTGCAGCGGGTGCACCGCTCTGGCCCCCTGCCAGCCCTGGCCGGGGTACTGGCCGCACGGGCCGAACCGGCGCTGCAGGAATGGCGGGAGAAGACCCGCCGGGAGAAGGCAGCGGCGGAACTGCGCTCGGTCGCCGCGAGCGGAGACCTCGGCCGTCTCTACGCTCTGTTCGCTGATCCTGACGCGAAAGCGCGCGACAGCCTGGGCTTTGCGCAGGCTCGCCGGGAAGCGCGCGAGGCGGCCCAGGCGATCGCGATGATCCGCAACGGACAAGCCGCGCGGGAGGAAGAGGCGCGGAGGGTCGGTGCGCGGATTGCTCATGGGGCGGGACTGATCGTGCTCGCTCTGACCCTGCTCTCGATTTCGGGGCTGTGAGCAATGGCGCGCTCCTCCGCCCTCACCTCCGACAGTGGCAAGGGCAAGGGCCGCAAGCCGCAGGAGAGCGGGCGAGGATCGCTCGGCTTCTGGGCGCTCGGGGTTGCAACGGGGGCCCTCATCGGGGTCGCGCTGCCGACGGGGCTGTTGCTCGCCCTGGGCCTCGCCCCCTCCGCCTTGGCACTGCTCGCCGACGCCAGCCGCGGTCGATGGACGGCGCGCACCGTGCTGGTCTTCAACCTGGCGGGCTTGGCACCGGCGCTGCGTTCCCTCTGGATGGAGGGACACACCCTCGGTGCCCTGGCGGGGGTCGCGTTCCGTTTCGACGGACTGCCGCTTGCCTACGCTGCGGCGGCGTTCGGCGCTGCCTTGCCCTTGGTCGCCTCCTGGGCGGTGCTCGCTGTTCTGGAGGCGCGGGCAGCGCTGCAGGTTGCCCAGCTCGAACAGCGGCGCGCCGCCTTGCGCGAAACCTGGGGCGATGCGGTCGATGAACCGGCGTCCGGGCAAGGCCAGCCGCAGGGCTCGTCCTAGCCCCTGAAGCCGACCCTTCTCCCCAGCCGGATGGCGACCGGGGCGAAAGGGGTCGGGAAATACGGGCGAGCGCCTGGACGCCGGTTGCGATTCGCCAGACCTGGGCGAAGCTGTTGACCACCGCTCGAGGAGGGTGCGCGTAGAGCGTGACCTCCGTCCGCTCCTGCCGACAGCCCGGGACGGGGCCTCGCCTCCCTTGCAGTCGCGCTCGGGCACTCGAGCAGGCGTGTCGCCTGCGGGCGGCGAGCGCCTCGCCTTCCTTCAGCGTGGATGCGCTGGTGCCCTGGCCATCGGTCACGGCCCCGGTCGGCGACGACGTCGTAGCCGGGAGCAAGGCCGCGCGGCAGCGCCGCGCCAGCGCTTGAGGAAGACGAAGGCCCCCCACCCACCATCATGCCCCCCCGGGTCGGAGCTAAAGGTTCGCTGCTCTGCGGCCGCAGCCTCCCCACTTTGGGCGTGGCGAAAAGGCCAACTGTTGAGGCCGCCGAGCGGCTCGAGGGGGCGGCTCTTCTGCCACCGCCTCCGGCAGCGTCCGTTCAGCCGATGGCGTCCTCGAGGCGGCGGTCGGGCGTTTTCGTCCGCAACTCCTCGAGCTGCGACTTCATCGCCTTCTGCACCTTCTCGAAGGCGCGCACCTCGATCTGGCGCACGCGCTCGCGGCTGATGCCGTACTGCTGCGAGAGATCCTCAAGCGTGGTGGGCTCGTCCTTCAGCCGCCGTTCGATGAAGATGTGACGCTCGCGCTCGTTCAGCGTGGCGAGCGCCTTGTCGAGCAGGGCGCGACGCTGGCCGAGGTCCTCGTCGTCGGCGAAGCGCTCCTCGTGGCTGCCGGTCTCGTCAACGAGCCAGTCTTGCCACTCGCCCTCGCTGTCGGCACGCAAGGGTGCGTTCAGCGAATGGTCGGGCGCGGCGAGGCGGCGGTTCATCTGGATCACGTCCTGCTCTGGCACGTCCAGCGTGCGGGCAATCTTCGCCACCTGTTCGGGCTTGAGGTCGCCATCCTCGATCGCCTGCATCTGCCCCTTCAGCCGGCGCAGATTGAAGAAGAGCTTCTTTTGCGCCGCCGTGGTGCCCATCTTCACCAGAGACCAGGAGTGCAGGATGTATTCCTGGATCGCGGCGCGGATCCACCACATCGCGTAGGTCGCAAGGCGGAAGCCACGGTCCGGGTCGAAGCGCTTGACCGCCTGCATCATCCCCACATTGCCCTCGGAGATCAGTTCGCCGAGCGGCAGACCATAGCCGCGGTACCCCATGGCGATTTTCGCCACCAGCCGGAGATGGCTCGTCACCAGCTTGTGGGCGGCTTCGAGGTCGCCGTGGTCGCGCCAGCGCCGCGCGAGCGCGGTCTCTTCCTCGGCCGTGAGCATCGGGAATTTGCGGATTTCCTGCAGGTAGCGCGTGAGGTTTCCCTCGGGGGCCACCGGGATCGCGTAGGAAACGCTCATCAACCTCTCTCCCAGCCTGAAAACGCCATGGCGGGCATGCAAGCCGCAGGGTCCGCTCCAACACTGTCGCACGTCCCTGCCTGTCGAAGGATCACGTCCTGGCGACGGCGGCTGAGGGGGGTGCAGCGCTGGTCGAGCGGAGCAGCTGCCACGGGATGCATTTTGGCCGTCGCGGAACTGGGCTGCAACGGAAATCGGACAAGATCGGTCCTGATTACGAGAAGTTCATCTTTTCACATCTGCACGAGCTCGAGTGCGCCGATCAGCCCCTTCAGGTCGCCGGGAAGGGGCGCGGTAAAGGCAAGACGCTCGCCCGTGATGGGATGCCGGAACGCGAGCGACACCGCATGCAAGGCTTGCCGCGGGAAGCCCGTGAGCGCGGCCCGCAGATCGCGCGGCAGCCGGGAGGCAGCGGCCGGTAGCCGGCGGAGATACGCAGGATCGCCGACCAGAGGGTGGCCGAGATGGGCGAGATGCACCCTCACCTGGTGGGTGCGCCCAGTTTCGAGCCGGCATTCCAGCAGCGCGCAGGCGGTGCCGAAAGCGCGCAGGACGCGATAGCGAGTCGCCGCCGGCTTGCCCTTCGCCACCACCGCCATCCGCTTGCGATCCACCGGGTGCCGGCCGATCGGTGCCTCGATCCTCCCTTCCGCTCGAGCTGGCACGCCCCACGCCAGGGCGAGATAACACCGTTCGAGGTCCCGCCGCGCGAAGGCCTCCGACAGCGCTTTGTGAGCGGTTTCGGTCTTCGCCACCACCATCACCCCAGACGTGTCCTTGTCTAGGCGATGAACGATCCCTGGCCGCGCCTCGCCGCCGATGCCAGGCAGGGCCCCGCCGCAATGGGCAAGCAGGGCATTGACCAGCGTTCCGGTCTCGTTGCCGGGAGCGGGGTGAACGACCAGGCCGGGCGGCTTGTCGAGCACGATCAGGTGCGCGTCCTCGAACAGGATGGCGAGCGGGATCTCCTGCGCCGCCGGCAGAGCCGGGGCGGGCGGCGGCAGGGTCAAAACGTAGCGGGCGCCCGGACGCACCGCGTCTGCCGGATCGCG
>CALBEG010000200.1 GCA_937927455.1 uncultured Elioraea sp.
GGCGCAGCCGGGACATGCCATGAGCGAAACGGTCGCACCGCGCGACATTCCGGCCCGTGTTTTCCGCGGCACGCTATGGTTCCTCTCCTTCCGCCTGTTCAGCCGGGTGGTGGGGTTCCTGGCGCTTGCGGTGAAAGCGCGGGCTCTCACGCCGGAGGATTTCGGGCTGATCGGCAGCATCGCCCTCGTCAACGGCCTGGTCGGCATCATCGGCGCGCATGGCGTGTTCGACCAGCTCGTGCGCATGGAGAAGCTCAGTCGCGAGGATCTCGATCGTGGCTGGACGCTGAACCTAATCTTCTCCGCCGCCATCACCTTGATCACCTTTCTCGCCGCCTGGCCGGCGGCCATTCTGATGAACGAGCCGCTCTTGGTCGATGCCCTGCGCATCACCGCCATCCGCTCCGTGCTCGGCGCCTTCAGCTCTCCAGTCGGCGTGTGGTGGTCGCGCGAGCTCCGCTTCGACCGCGCCGTGCAGTTCGGCATGGCCACCCGCGTGATCGACGCTGTGCTGACCACGCTCGGCGCCGTGGCGTTGCGCTCCTATTGGGGCATCATCTGGGGCGGGCTGGCGGCCCTGCTCGTCAACATCGCGCTGAGCCACGCGATCCGTCCCTACCGGCCGCGGCTGAGGCTCGACCATTCGGCCTCGCTGCTCGCCTTCTCCGGCTGGTCGCTTTTGCATGGAGTGACGAACTACTTCAGCACATCGTCTGACGAGCTCGTTGTGCGGCGCGGTTCCGATCGCGAAACATTCGCGCTTTACCACGTCAGCCGCGACCTCGCCCGGGTCTTTGTTACGGAAGCGGTGTACCCGGTCGCGGGCCCTCTCCTCGCCGGGCTGGCTCGGGTTCGCCATGCTGGAGGAGACTGGTTTGTCAACGCGACCGCAAAGGCGATCGGTGCTGCTCTGCTGATCGCCGGCGCCGTCGGCTTCGGCCTCGCCGCGACCTCTGGCGAGGCGATCGGGCTGACCCTGGGCTGGCGTTGGAGCGATGCGACACCGATTCTCACCGTCGTCGCACTCGGCAATGCCGCGTTCGTCGTCTCCGAACTCCATCGCAGCGTCATGGTCGCCTACGGGCGGGTCGAGGTCTCGGCCCTGCTGTGGCTCGCACGCGCGATCGGCCAGATGGCGGCGTGCGCCACCGCGTTCGTCCTTGGCGGCCCGATGGCGGTGGCCTGGACGTTCAGCGCGACCTGCGCGCTGTTCCTTCTGGTCGACTACGCGGTGGTGTTCCCCGCGATCGGCGGCAAGGCCAGCACCATCCTCCGCCTGGTCGGCCGCCCGCTTCTGGCAGGCGCGGTGATGTTCACCCTGCTCGTGCTTCTTCCTTGGCCGACGGGTACGCCTCTCATCGGCCTTGCCCTGGTCAAGATCGTCCTCGGCGCTGCGAGCTACGGCTTTTGTCTCGTCCTTGCGTGGCGCGCTGCCGGCCGTCCACTGGGGGGGGAGGCGGTGCTTCTGGAGCAGTTGCCGTTCCGCCTTCGCCGCGTGGTCGTACGCCTGATCGGCGAACCGGCGCCCAAGCCGCCCGCAGCCCGCGCATGAGCGTGCGGGTTCGCCCACTCGACGAGGCTTCGGCCCCGGCCTGGGATCGCTTCGTCCGCGCCTTTCCGCTGGCAAGCTTCTTCCACCTCTCGGCCTGGGCGCGCGTCATTCGCGAGGTGTTCGGCCACCCGACCTTCTTCGCCTTCGCCGAACAGGACGGGGCGATCGTCGGCGTGCTGCCGCTGGCGCGGATGAAGACTTTCCTGTTCGGCGACCTCCTCTCCTCCACGCCCTTCTGCGTCTATGGAGGCAGCGTCGCCGCGACGGCGGAAGCCGCCGCCGCCCTCGAGGCCTACGCCATCGCGACGCAAGACCGCCTCCGAGCCCCGGTTCTGGAGTTCCGTCGCATCGCCGCCGAAGACGCGGGCTGGATCGGCCGCCCTCCCCTCTATTTCACCTTCCGCAAGCCTTTCACCATCACCGGCGACGACGAGAAGGACATGGCGGCCAATATCCCGCGCAAGCAGCGCGCCGAGGTGCGCAAGGGGCTCAAGCGCGGGCTCGTTGCGGTGACGAACCAGGATGCGGACGTGTTGCACCGCGTCTACGCGGAATCCGTGCGCAATCTCGGCTCGCCCGTGTTTCCCCGCCGCTATTTCCGCGCCCTGCTCGCGGCCTTCCCCGGTGAGGCGGACGTCACCACCGTACTCGCCGAAGAGAGGCCTGTCGCCTCGGTGCTGTCATTTCATTTCCGTGACGAGGTCCTGCCCTATTACGGCGGCGGCACCCGGGCCGCGCGCGCTCTCTCCGCCTCTGAGGTGATGTACTGGGAGGTCATGCGCCGGGCCGGGCGCGAGCGCGGTGCAACCCGCTTCGACTTCGGTCGATCCAAGATCGGAACGGGAGCCTTCGACTATAAGAAGAACTGGGGCTTCACCCCCGAACAGCTCCACTACTGCTACCGGCTCGCCCCCGGGGCCGCGATTCCGGAGAACAACCCGAACAATCCGAAGTACCGGCTGTTCATCGCCGCCTGGAAGCGTCTTCCCGTGCCGATCGCCAACCTGCTCGGGCCCCCTCTGGTGCGGGGCCTGGGCTGACGTTGCCCGCGCCCCTCCCCGATTGACCCGGGCGGCCCGCGCACCTTCAATGCTGGCCAGGGCGGCATGCCGAACGCCGCACGAAACCAAACTTCCGGGAGGACCGTCATGCGTTTCGCCACCACGCTGCTCGCCGCCACGCTCGCCGTCGCGCCGGTCGCTGCCTCCGCCCAGCAGCTTCGCTTCATGACCGGGCCGCAGGGCGGAGTCTGGGTCCCGTTGGGAGGGGCGCTGAAGAATATTTGGGAACAGGCAATCCCCGGCGTGTCCATCCAGGCCGTGCCCGGTGCGGGGGTGGCGAATGTGCGCGGTGTCGATGAAGGTCGCGCCCAACTCGGCTTCGGCAATTCCATCAGCACGGTAGACGGGCTGGCCGGCCGCCCACCGTTCCCGGCACCCACGCGCAAAGTGTGCCACCTCGCCACCCTCTACCCGCAGTACTTCCAGGCCGTGGTGCTGGCGGATTCGGGCATCAACCGCATCGAGGACTTTCGCGGC
>CALBEG010000201.1 GCA_937927455.1 uncultured Elioraea sp.
CGGCGAAGCGATCCTCTCCTATCTTGAGATGGGGGCCTGTGGGGCGCAGCTCGGCACGCGCTTCGTTTGCGCGACCGAATCGATCGCCCATCCGCGCTTCAAGGAGGCCTTCATCCGGGCCGCCGCACGCGACGCCGTGCCCTCCGTCCAGCTCGACCCGCAATTTCCCGTCATCCCCGTGCGCGCGCTCGCCAACGACGGCACGCGCCGCTTCCTCGAACACCAGGCCGAGGTGATCCGACGCTTCCGCTCCGGCGAACTTTCCAAAGACGAGGCCCAGCTCGCCATCGAGCAGTTCTGGGCTGGGGCGCTCAGGCGCGCGGTGATCGAGGGCGATGTCGAGACCGGGTCGGTGATGGCGGGGCAGAGCGTGGGTCTGGTCACACGCGAACAGCCGACCGCCGAGATCATCGCCGAACTGGTCGAGCAGGCGATCACCGCCCTGATGCGGCGCGGGGCAGCTGTCGTCGCCGCGGCGGCGGAGTAGGAGGGACGCCGGCGTGAGCGGGCGGGAGGCACCCGCCCTCTCCCGCTCCCTGCTCGCGCGCCTGCGTGCACTGATGGGCGCGGACACGGCACTCGCCGCGCGCCTCGCCGGCGTGGTGCGCCTCGTCGCCGCCGAACTGGTGGCCGAGGTCGCCTCCGTCTACGTCGCGCGGCCTGGCGAAATCCTTGAGCTCGCCGCCACCGAAGGCCTGCGCGCCGAGGCGGTGGGGCGCACGCGGCTTCGCCTGGGCGAGGGGATCGTGGGCACCGCGGCGGCCGAGGCCCGCGTGTTCAACCTGCCCGACGCGCAGCTCCACCCCGCCTTCGCCTACCGCCCCGAGACGGGCGAGGAACGCTTCGCCTCCATGCTGGCGGTGCCGATCCTGCGCGGCGGGGAGGTGCTCGGCGTGATCGCGGTGCAGAACCGCCTTCCCCGACGCTACGCCGAGGACGAGGTGGAGGCGATGGAGACGGTGGCGATGCTGCTCGCCGAGGTGCTGCACGGCGCCCGGCGCGCCGACGAGGAGGTGGGCCGCAGCCTCGCCGCCACCCTCTCCCGCCACTTCGAAGGGGTGGGGCTCACGCCGGGATTGGCTCTCGGCCCCGTGCATCGGCACGGGCGGGAGGCAGCCGCCGCTCCCGTCCTCGCCGATGATCCGGCGGCGGAACGGAGGCGCCTTGCCTCCGCCGTGGCCGCCATGCAGTCGGAGCTCGATGCTCTGATCGCCGCTCCCGGCATCGAACCCAGCGGCGAACCGGCCGCCGTGCTCGACGCCTACCGCATGATCGCCACGGATGCGGGCTGGATCGGGCGCATCGAAGGGGCAATCGCGGGCGGGCTCACGGCGGAAGCCGCCGTGGAGCGGGTGCTCGCCGAACTGCGCGCGCGCTTTCGCGGCCTCACCGACCCGATCTTGCGCGAGCGGCTCGCCGACATCGAGGACTTGGCTGGGCGCCTGCTCGACGCCCTGGCTGGCCCCGCCGACCGCCGCGCTCCGCCGCCGGGCTTCGTGCTGATCGCCCGCCGCATTGGCCCGGCCGAGCTGCTCGACTATCGTCGGCACGGCGTGGCGGGGCTGGTGATCGAGGAGGCCTCGCCGACGGCGCACGCCACCATCATCGCGCGCGCCTTGGGGATCCCGCTCATCGGCGGCTGCCGCGGCGTGTGGGAAGCAGCCCAGCCCGGCGAAGCGGCCTTCGTCGATGCCGATCGCGGCCGGCTCGTGCTCCGGCCCGACGCCGAGCTCGTCTCCGCCTTCCATGCCGGGCGCGCTCTGCGCGCGGCGCGCGTGGCGGAGATGGCAGGGCTCCGCGTGCTGCCGCCCATCACCCGCGACGGCGTGCGCCTGTCCGTGATGCTGAACGTGGGTTTGCTCGCCGACCTTGCCGATCTCGACACCGCCGGCGCAGACGGCATCGGCCTCTTCCGCTCCGAGATCGAGTGGCTCGCCCGAGGTGGGCTGCAGGATCCCGCAACCGAGGAGGCGATCTATCGCGAAGTGCTGGCGGCAGCCGGGGAGAGGCCCGTGCTGTTCCGCACGCTCGATCTCGGTGGCGACAAGCTCATGCCCGGTTTCGACCACGAGGAGGAGGAGAACCCCGCCCTCGGCTGGCGGTCGATCCGGATTGGGCTGGATCGCCCCGCGCTGCTGCGCCGCCAGCTGCGCGCTCTCGTCTCCGCCGCGGCCGGGCGAACGCTCGCCGTGCTGTTTCCGATGATCACGACGGTGGAGGAGTTCCGCGCCGCGCGCGAGCTCCTTGCGGCTGAGGAGAAGGCCGCCGTGGCGCGCGGTGCCGCCCCGACCCGGGTGCTGGCCGGAGCCATGCTGGAGGTGCCTGCGCTCGCCTGGCAGCTGTCGGCGCTGCTCGAGGAGGTCGATTTCCTCTCCGTCGGCTCGAACGACCTTACGCAGTTCCTGTTCGCCGTCGATCGCGGCAACCGCCGGGTGGGCGCCCGCTACGATTTCCTGTCCGCCCCGATGCTCGACCTTCTGGAGGAGGTGGCGCGCGCGGCCGATGCGGCCCAGGTGCCGCTCAGCCTCTGCGGGGAGGCGGCCGGCCGCCCGCTCGAAGCGCTCGCCGCGTTCAGCGTCGGCATCCGCACGGTCTCCGTCTCGGCCGCCGCCGTGCCGGCGGTGAAGGCGATGGTGCGCAGCCTCGACCTTGCCGCCTGCCGCGAGGTGCTGGCTGAGCTCAGGCGGTCCGCCCGCGGCGGGGCCAGCCTGCGCGCCGACCTTGCGGCCTACGCGCGCGACCGTGGCATCGTGATCGGCTGAGCCCCCGCCTCCCGGTGCGTGCAAGGCGCCCTTCACCGCTCATGCCTCTGGCACTCTGCGAGGGAAGCGCGCTAGAAGCCGACGCGGGCGGGGACAGCCGCCACCACCGACGGAACGCACCGAGGGTCGAGCGGGTGCATCAGAGCGGGCAGACACTCTTCGTGGCCGAAGGCCCAGCACGCACGCTGGGTACGGAGAACTCTTCAGGCGGGCTTCTGCGCGCCACGCGGCTGCGACATGGCTTGACAATCTCAGACGTGGCGGCGGCCTTGCGCATCCGCAAGGAGTATCTCGAGGCGATCGAGACCGGCCGCACGGAGCGCCTGCCGGCCCCCGCCTACACGCTCGGCTATGTGCGCTCCTACGCTGCCGCCTTGGGGCTTGATCAGGACGAGATCGCGCGCCGCTTCCGCGCCGAGACGGGGCTCGGCGAGGCACGCAAGCCAGACCTCACCTTCCCTGCTCCCGTTCCCGAACGCGGCGTGCCGGCCGGCGCGATCGTTCTCGTCGGCCTCGTCCTTGCCATCGGCCTCTACGCCGGCTGGTATTGGTGGAGCGAGCCCGGTCGGAACCTCGCGGGGGTGGTTCCTCCCGCGCCTGAACGCAGTGTTCGGGTGGACCCTTCGCCACCGCCCCCGTTGCCGACGCCACCGCTCGCCGCCCCCCTGCCCTCCGCCCCCGAGACGAGAGCCACGCCGGACACTCCGCCCCCACCGTCCGCGGCCGCGCACCCTGCCGAGGGCCCCTGGCCGACCGGGCCCGCGGTGACCGCGCTGCCGTCGCGCCGATCCGACCCCTCCGCCGCCAACGCCGCCCCAGTCGCCGCCGCCCCCGATCCACCAGCAGCGGAACCGCCCGCCACCTACGGCGCGACCGGCGCGGAAGCCGGCCGTGTTCTCCTGCGCGCCCGTGCCGACACCTGGGTGCAGGTGCGCGACCGTGCCTCGGGCGCCGTGCTGTTCAACCGCGTGCTTCGACCCGGCGAGACCTACCGCGCCCCCGACCGTCCGGGTCTTCTGCTCACCACCGGCAACGCCGGGGGGCTCGAGATCCTGGTCGGCGGCGATGCACTTCCCGCCCTCGGCGGCAACGGCATGGTGCGGCGCGACCTGCCGCTGGAGCCGGAGGCCCTTCGTCAGGCGGTGGCCGCCCTGCCGCGGTGAAAGAACCTCGGCGCTGGCACGCGCGACCGGCGACGGCGGTTCCACCATCAAGGCGACCCGAGGAGAGAACGCAGGCGCAGGGAGGGGCGCACGCGACTGGCGAAGGCCGCGTCACGTCGCCATAGTGGAAGGCGCGCCGAGGAGCACGCCATGGCCTACCGCCCCTATCAGCAGATCCACCGCCGTCGCAGCCGTCAGATCCGCGTCGGCAAGGTGCCAGTCGGCGGCGATGCGCCGATCAGCGTGCAGACCATGACCAACACCCCGACGACGGACGTCGCGGCGACGATCGCGCAGATCAGACGCTGCGAACTCGCCGGAGCCGACATCGTCCGCGTCTCGGTGCCGGACGAGGAGAGCACGGCCGCACTCGCCGCGATCGTGCCGGAGGTGGGGGTGCCGATCGTCGCCGACGTCCACTTCCACTACCGCCGCGCCATCGAGGCGGCCGAGGCGGGGGCGGCCTGCCTGCGAATCAACCCGGGCAACATCGGGGCGAAGGAGCGCATCCGCGAGGTGGTGCAGGCCGCGCGCGATCATGGTTGCTCCATCCGGATCGGGGTCAACGCGGGCTCGCTCGAGCGGCACCTTCTCGAGAAGTACGGCGAGCCCTGCCCGGAAGCGATGGTGGAGAGCGCGCTGTGGCATGCCGCCCACCTGCTGGAGCTCGACTTCCACGAGTTCAAGATCTCGGTGAAGGCCTCCGACGTCTTCCTCGCCGTCGCCGCCTATCAGCAGCTCGCCGAAGCCTGTGACCATCCGCTGCACATCGGCATCACCGAAGCAGGGGGCCGCCGGACGGGAACGGTGAAGAGTGCGATCGGGCTCGGGGCGCTGCTGTGGGCCGGGATCGGAGACACCATCCGGGTCTCCCTCTCAGACGAGCCCGAGGAGGAGGTTCGCGTTGGGTGGGAGATCCTGAAATCCCTCCATCTTCGCCATCGCGGGGTGAAGATCGTCTCCTGTCCCTCCTGCGCCCGGCAGGGATTCGACGTCATCCGCACGGTGGAGGCTTTGGAGAAGCGGCTCGAGCATATCGAGGTGCCGATCACGCTCTCGATCATCGGCTGCGTGGTGAATGGGCCGGGCGAGGCTTTGCTCACCGATATCGGGCTGACAGGCGGAGGGGCGGGCCGGCACATGATCTACCTCGCCGGCAGGACCGACCACACGGTCGAGACCGAGCGGATGATCGACCACATCGTGGAGCTGGTGGAGGCTCGGGCGGCTGAACTCCGCGCTGCCGAGGCGGCCAGCCGGGCCGCGGCGGCGGTGGCACAGGCTGCGGAGTAGGCTCCGCGCTCAGCGTACGGGCGCCTCGGCGAGGTCGGTGCTGCTCCCGCCGGCGAGGGCGAGCAGCGCGCGTGCCTTGGCGGCCACAGCGCGGGTCTGGCCCTCGGGGCAGCGAAGGGGCAGGGCAGAGAGGGAGGCGGGGGCGACCTCCGCCAGGGCCGCCCGCACCCGACAGGCATAGGCGACCCCGATGGCGGAGTTCGGGGCGGCGCCGTTGTAGAGCGCGAGCCCGGCGGCATAGGACCCACCTCGGGTGCGCGCATCCGCCAGCAAGGCGCCGGCGAACAGGGCGGAGGCGTGGGCATCGAACGCCAAGGCGCTGGCCTGCGGCCCATGCGCCCTCAAGTTGATTTGGAAACATCCGGCCGAAACGCTGCGCGCCCCCCGTCCCACAGTCTCCGCCTCCCGCATCGCCGCGGCGTGGGTCGGGGGAAACCGCGCCACGCGCTCGGTGCCGACGGCATAGGGGTGCAGCGCGCTCTCGACGATGGCCACCGCGACCAAAAGCCCCTCCGGCAGGCCGGAGACCGCTTCCGCCACGCGGGCCGCTTCGAGACAACGGGCGGCGAGGTCGCCCCGTTCGTTCCGTTCGCCAATCGTATTTGCCACCGCGGCAAGTCCGACCGAGACGAACATCACGGCCGCCGCCGAACGCCGCAGCACATTGCTCATGCAACCGACCTAGCGGCTCGGCCCAGCCATGCAAAGCCTGAAACGAGACCCAAAGAAGACAGGTCATGGCATTTCGCGCCATGGTTGTCGGATGCGGCCGGATTGTGGCAAAGTCGGCAGAACTTGAGTGTGCTGTACCTACGACTTCCTGAGGACTGTTAAAGACTGAAATTGGGCGCGACCGGCAAGGCGAGGCCGAGAAATGACCGCAGCGGGCGGCGACCCGCCGCCAACCAATGCATGCGAACGCAACATGGCCGTCATGCGCCTGTCACAACCCGCCCGGCTCCGTTGCCAGGTGGCTACAGCGGCAGGGACGGGTCGATAATGGTCACTTGGGGCTCGCCCTCCATCATCAGCCGCATGGCGTGGATGGTGGCGGCGACGGCCCTCTCCCACTCGTCTGCAAGGAACTCGGGCTTGACGGTGAGGATACGCTCGAGGCGCCGCCGCCCCTCGCCCCAGGCGCCCCAGAGCGACTGCAGGGTGCGGCCGGGGGGCGCGAACACGGAGGGCCGGGCGAGCACCGTGCCGTGGTAGTTCACCTGTCGCCGCATCGGCACGGCCCCTCCTTCTGCGGAAGCGATCGGGGTGCCTGCCTGGTCCGTCATCGGCAGCTCGGGGTTGGCGGTGTCGTCGCGGATCGCCGCGAGATGCGCCTCTTCCCAGGCCTCGATGTCGGCCTTCGCCACCTCGGCCCGCGCCCGCCACGTCCAGACGACGACGATGTAGCCCGCCCGCGCCATGTCAGCCTTCGGCGGGATCGAGCCCGCCGTCCGCACCGCAAGACGCACGGGCGCCACCACCGCGTCGGGGAGCGTGCCCTCTGCATCCAGCCAGGCCCGCAGATAGAGGCGATGACGCGAAAGGTCGGTCACGGCGTGGCTCCCTGGTCGTCGATCCGATGCACGATCCCCCAGGCGAGGAGATCGAAGAGGCCGCGGGCAAGAACGTCACGCGCCCGGTTCGGCCCAGCGAGACCGCGCACGAGGTCGGCGAAGCCCTGCTCGATCGCCTCGAGGGTCGCACCGTCGCACAGCGCCGCGATGGCCCAGGACGTGGCGTTCAGCTCGAGGAAGGCTGGGCGAGAAGGCGTGTAGGCGTAGGCCAGCCCCCACTCCGGCACCGCCCGCAGCACCACGCCCGGGGCAAGGGCGAAACGATCTGCAGAGTCGAGGTCAGTCAGGCAGGACACAGAGATCAACCCCCTCGTTCATCCGTTCACAGTACGGGTCGGGCGCGTCCCAGCGGCGATGGAACGCATAGGCGGTCGCCCGGCAGCCGCCGGCGGTGAGCTGGCTTGCCGCACAATCCGCACAGTGCACCGGAACGTTTCCTGCGCGCAACCGCCTGTACAGCGGATGAGCCCACGTCTCCTCCCAGCGCATGCGCGCAAGATCGCCATAGTCGACGAACTCGCGCAGATAGGGGCAGCCGATGGCATGGCCATAGGGGTCGATCGCAGCGTTCTGCCAGCAGCAATTGGCGTCGTTCGGATGCCAGGAGTGCATCAGGCGAAGCCCCTTTGGCATCGCCGCGAACAAGGCCTCGAGGGCAGCGTGCTGAGCGGCGAGCGAAAGCGCAAGCGAGGCCCATTCTCGCCTTGCTCGTCCGAGCGGATAGAGGCGCAAAACACCGAGCTCGTCCGCGCCGAGCGCCAGGGCGAGCGGGCCCATGCGGGCGAGGGAGGGCGCGTTCGGCGCGCAGAGGATGGTGAGGATGGAGACCGGGATGCCGGCCGCACGCAGGTTGGCGACGCCGGCGACCGCACGGTCGAAGGCGCCGGGCACGCCAGCGAGAGCATCGTGGGTGGCAGCATCGGGGCCGAAGAGGTCGACATAGGCGCGCCCGAGCCCAAGCCGCGCGAGCCGCCGCGCCGCTGGCTGATCGATCATCACCGCATGGGTGCGCAGGGTGGTGAACATCCGCCGCGCCGCGTGCGCGAGGATGAGCTCGCAGTCCGGCCGCGCCAGCGGCTCGCCACCTTCGACAAAGACATTGATCACCCCCGAGTCCGCAAGCTCGTCGAGAAGCCTGAGCCAGGTCGCCGCGTCGAGCTCTCCCTGCCCCCGGTGTCGGGCGCAGTCGGCGTAACAGGGCTGGCAATCGAGCGGGCAGAGGGTGGTCAGGCAAAGGGTGAACTTCAGAGGCCAGGCAAGCCAGGGCCGCCCGCCTGCTGAGGGGTCCCTGGGCGTGGGCTCGCCGCTCACAGCCGACGCGCCGCGGCCACCGCTGCCCGGGGGTCCAGCACTCCCGCCCCCGCCCGTTCGGCCAAGGCCGGGTCGAGGCCAAAAGGATCGCGCACCGGTCGGCCGCGTGCGCCCTCGATCAGCGCGGCACGGATCTCCGCTGCGGAGAGCCGCCGGCCGCGCGCCGCCGCGTCCTGCATGATCAGCGCCGCCGCGCCCGCCACCTGCGGCGCGGCCTGGCTCGTGCCCTCCATCACCAGCGCATCGTGGGCGGACAGCCCGCCAGCCGCGGCGACCGCGACCCCGACGGCGCAGAGATGGGGCCGGGCCGGATCCCGCCACTCCGCCCAATCGATTGGATCGCCGCCCCATGGCCGCGGCCCCGCCCCAGAGTGGGGCCAGGGGGCGAAGCCCACGCCGCTCATGGCGGTGCGCCGGGCCGCCCCGACGACGATAGTATGGCGGCCACAGCAGAGCGAGCCGAGCGTGGACCGCGCCGAGGCCGCACGGCGCGCGGCGGGCGGAGCAGAGAGCCGCGACTGACCCACCTGTTCGCGCTCGACCCAGGCATGCACGGTGGCAGGTGGTCCGCCCTGGTGGCGAAGCACGATGCGCCAGGGCCCAGCGAGCCGGCGCGTCGTATCCCAGGCGTCGTCAAGGGCCGGATCAAGGCGGATGCCGAGGCAGGCGGGACGACGGCCGGAGGGGTGGCGCGTGTGCGACCACCACCCGAAGGCGGCGCCGTCCGGGCTGCGCAGCCAATCCGCCCCCTCGCCCGCGCCCACCGTCCACGGCCCGAATCCCACCGCAGCCAGGTGCGGCGGTGCGTGCAGAGTGAGTTCGATCCGGGCCGCGGGGTCGTGCCAGAGTTCGAGTTCGGACAGCGTCTCGTCGTCGCGGGCGATGACCCAGGCGACCCCCTGCTCCTGCCCAGGCGTGAGCGAGATCGCGGCGTGCGCATCGAGCGCGCCCGCATTGCCGGCGCAGACCACCACCGCAATCATCGGCATCTCCGGCCCCGCGGACTCGAGCGCCTCGATCAGGGAATCGATCTCCGCCTCGACCATGGAGCGTCCATCATGCGCCCCGGCGTGGGCGGCGAGCGAGAGGGTGATCACCAGACCGCGCCGGCGTTCCGCGACCGCGCGGCAGACCAACCAAGCGATCGCGTCACGCAGCCGCGTATTGTCCGAGAGCGCCCGGGGCGGTGGCGGCACGCCGGTGCCCGGGGCCGGGGGCGAGGCCTCAAGCCAGTCATGCCCAGCCACCCCGAGTTGGATGAAGAAGAGATCGGCCCCAGGCGCGACACCGGAAAGGCAGCGGCGCCCGCCAAGCGCATCGACCACCGGGAAGGGCGAGCCGGCGGCGACTGCAGCGACGTGCGTCCCGTGCAGCCCCGCCCGCAGCACGGCAGGGTCGTGATAGCCGGCCACGGGGTCGTAGGGCGAGGGGGTGCCCGCCAGCCAGGTCTCGATGGCGGATCGTTCGTACACCGTGCCGTAATCGGCGTTGAAGGGACGGCCCGCGAGGCAATCGTAGGGCGCGGGGCCGACGCCAAGAGCGTTCTGGTCCCACAGCGCGGCGATCCGTGTCCTCCCTCCCTCATCCCGGAAGGCGACATGGTCGAAGCGGAAGCCGAAATCGACCACGCCAAGCGCGATCCCCCGCCCATCGAGACC
The DNA here is from genome assembly GCA_937927455.1 of uncultured Elioraea sp. GTDB lineage: Bacteria > Pseudomonadota > Alphaproteobacteria > Acetobacterales > Acetobacteraceae > Elioraea. Next base: position 9,759 of record CALBEG010000201.1, read on the forward strand.
CGGCACGGTCTCCGGCAACCAGGCATCCGCCGGCAGGACGGGCGGGGCGGGCGACGTCGTCTCGCGCGGCGGGGCAACCGGTCGTGGTGCCCTGAGCGCCCGCAGCTCTGCCCCCGCCTCGGCCAGAAGGCGCTCCAGGTCGTGCTGCGCCTCGTTCGCCTCAAGGTCGAGTTCGGCGACCAGCCGTGCGCCACGGCGCCGCGCCCCCAGCGCTGGGATGCGTTGGCCCGGCCCGGTCGGGTCGGCGACATCAGCGACCCAGCGCAGCCGTCCACGGCCCCGGCGCCGCATCGCGACATGCAGCACGTGCGGATCAAGCCGCGGCATCGCACCGCCCGTGCGGGCAGCAAGACGAAGAAAACCGTCCTTGCTCACAACCTCTTCCCTCTGGCCCGGCACGACCGACTCGGGCAGCATGCGCCCACGCACCCTCCACTTTGGCCGAAGGGAGGGTCGATCGTCGCGTGATGCGGATCACTCCGGTGCCATGACCCCGCCCGGCCTTCCCTCCGTTCTCGCCGCCAACACCGCCTGGCTGTCGCAGGACGGAGCGGAGCGGCGCCAGGTCACCGTCGCCTTCATCGACATGGTTGGCTCCTCGCGGCTGACGGCGCGCCTGGGTGCTGAGGAGATGAGCGAACTGATCGTCGCCTACCGGCGCGCCGCCGGGGCAGCGATCGAAGCGCATGGCGGCTACATCGCGCGCATGCTGGGCGACGGGATCCTCGCCTATTGGGGCTTCCCCCGTGCCCGCGAGGATGACGCCGCGCGCGCGCTTGCGGGCTGCCTTGCCGTGCTCGAGGCGATGGAGGCGGTGAATGCCACCGGGCTCGCCGGCGGTCAGAGGGTGTCGGTGCGCATCGGCCTCGACACGGGAATCGTCGTCGTCGGCCGGCTCGGCGTCGCCGACCCGCGCGGCGAGGCGGACATCGTCGGCGATGCGCCCAATCTCGCCGCACAGCTGCAGAAGGCCGCCGATCCCGACACGATCGTCACCACCGAGGCGGTGCGGGCGCTCGCCGGAACCCGCTTCGCCTTCGAACCGGCGGGTGAGATGGAACACCCCGCGCTCGGCGGCCGCATTCCCCTCTTCCGCGTGCTCGGGCCCATCCCCGGCGCAGGCCGGACGCGGCCTCTGCGTACCGGCCGCCTGTACGGACGCGAAGAGGAGCAGGCGCGGCTCGATCGCGCCTGGCGCGAGGCCTATGGCGGGCGCGGGCGGGCGATCGTACTGATCGGCGAGGCAGGGATCGGCAAATCGGCCCTGCTCGGCCACCTGCGGCGCACCGTCGGGGCGACGGGCGGGCTCTGGCACGCCGCCTTCTGCCAGCCCGAAAGCGCTGCAAGCCCCCTCTTACCGGTGCGCGACCTCGTCCGCTCGCTCTGCGGCACGGAGGACGCCGCCCGCCTAGCGGCGATGGCCGGCCGAGACGGGGAGGAAGGCGAGGGGCTGGCCCTGTTGGCCCGGCTTCTCGATTCGGGGCGCGGTTCAGAGCGCGCCGGGACGGCCGCCGCGCTGGCCGGTGCCGCTCAGCGTCCGCGGCGCCTCGCCGCCGGGCTGTGCGGGCTGGTCCGCCTCGTCGCCCCGAACCGCCCCCTCGCCCTTGTCGTCGAGGACGCGCACTGGGCAGACGACGCCTCCCGCGCCGTGCTCTCCGCCCTCGCCGAAGGTCTGCACGGGCTTCCCGTCCTTCTTGCCCTCTCCGCCCGCGAGGACGGGTTCTCGCCCCCGGCCGGGCCAGGCGAGGAGGCGATGCTCCGGCTTGCCCCGCTGTCGCAGGCGGCGATGGCAGGGCTCATCGCCGCCCTCGATGCGGAGGGCGCGCTTGACCCGGCGGCCCGCGCCCTCATCTCGGAACGCGCCGAGGGGAACCCGCTGTTTGCCGAGGAGCTGGTGCAGCTCGCGCGCGAGGCGGGCAGCGGGACACGCGCGACGGAAATCCTCTCCCGCGCCTCCTCCCTCGCCGATTCCCTGCTCGCGCGGCTCGACGCGCTCGGCGATGCCCGACCCGTCGCCCAGGTGGCATCGGTGATCGGGCGCGAGTTCGCCCTTCCCCTGCTCGCCCGCGTGCTGGAGGTGGAGCGGGGCGCGGTTTCGGCGGCGGTGGCACGGCTCATTCAGGCCGGGCTCGTGATCGAGGCGGAGCGCGACCGCTACGCTTTCCGTCATGCCCTGGTCCGAGACGCCGCCTATGCCTCCTTGCTCAAGGCGCGGCGGCGCACCGTGCATGCTCGCGTCGGCAGCATCCTGCTCACCGAGTTCGGCTCGCTTGTCGAACGGCGGCCGGAACTCCCCGCCCAGCACCTGGAAGCGGCGGGCGAGACGGACGCGGCGATCCTGTGGTGGACGAAAGCGGGCGAGCGCGCCGCTTTGGCCTCGGCGCATGCCGACGCCCTGCGCCTCTATCGCCACGCCGAAACCCTGCTGCGAGGCCTGCCGGGGGGCGAACGGTCGCGCCGCCGCGCCGACCTGCTCATCCGAATCGGCGCCCAGGTGCTCGCCGTGCAGGGCAATGCGGCGGACGAGCTCGAGGCGGCCTATGCCGAGGCAGTGTCGATCCTGCAGGCGCTGGGAGAGGGCGAGGGCGAGGCGATGTTCGCAGCCCTCTGGGGCCTCACCACCTTCGCCCTGGTGAAGGGCGACATCCCGCGCGCGCTCACCATCGGTGAGCGGATGCGCACGATCGCGCGCGACGAGGATCGGCTCCTCCAGGTGCATCGCCTGCTTGGGCTCGCCAACCTTTTGCGCGGCGACCACGCGCACGCGGAGGCCGAATACGGTGCCGTGCTCGCCCGCTACGACGAGGCCCGGCACGAGCACCACCGCTTCGCCTACGGCTCTGACCCCGCCGCTGTGGTGCGCGCCCATCTCGCCTGGGGGCGGATGATCGCCGGCCGCTTCTCCGCCTCGGAGGAGAGTGCCGCTGAGGCCGAGGCGCAGGCGAGGCGCATCGCCCACCCGCATACGCTCGCCCATGTGCTCGCGGTCGATTCGTTGCGCTGCCTGATCGGGCGCAATCCGGCGGCGGCTGCGGCCCGAGCGGAGGAGGTGCAGAATCTCTCAGCCCGGCACGGCTTTCCCTATTGGACGGCCTGGTGTGGCGTGATCGCCGCCGCCGCCAAACCCCTCGCCGCGGCCGAGCGAGCCCGCGCCCTCGAGGAGGCGATCGCTGCCTACCGGGCCACGGGGGCGCAGCAGCTCGTGCCATACGGGCTTGCGTTGGCCGCCGAAGCCCGCCTCGCCGAGGGCAGACCGCACGCGGCTCTGGCCCATCTCGCCGAGGCGGCCCGCCTCGCCGCTGCCACCGGGGTTGCGCTCTACTCCGACGAGATCGCGCGCCTCGCCTGCCTCGCCCGCCGCGGTGCCGGCCTGCCAGCCGAGGAAAGTCTGGAGGCGGTCGCCGAGCGTGCAGCGGCACGCGGGGCGGGGCTTTGGGCGCTGCGGGCTCTGGTCGATGCGGCTGCTCCGCGCTCCCGGCTGATCGCCCTGCTCGAGGCTCTCGGCGGCGACGACACCGCCGCGCGCCGGGCCGACCTGGACTTGGCGCTCCGCGCCCTGGCCGCCGCCTGAGTTCTCCTCAGCGCGACGCCAACACCCCGACCATGACGGAGCCGACCCCGATCCGGTACCAGCCGAAGGGCGCGAAGCCGATCCGCGCGATCACCGCCAGCACGGCCTTGACCACGACGAGGGCGACCACGAAGGCCGAAACGAAGCCGATCGCGATCAACCCCCCGCCCTGCCAGTCGAGCGCCGACCACTCCTTGTACAGCGCGAACACGGTGGCCGCCGTCATGGTCGGGATGGCGAGGACGAAGGAGAATTCCGCCGCCGCAGGCCGCGCCACGCCGACCAGGAGAGCCCCGATGATCGTCGCCCCAGACCGCGAGGTGCCCGGAATCATGGCGAGCGCCTGAAAGAGCCCGATGGCGAAGGCCGTGCGGGGCGCAATCGCCTCCACGCGCAACACCGTCGCCTCTCCCCGCCAGCGCTCGATCAGGATGATCGCGACCCCACCCAGGATCAGCGCCACCGACACCACCCAGGGGTTGAACAGCAGCCGTGTGATCGGCCCATAGAGCGTTGCCCCCAGCACCATGGCGGGCAGGAAGGCGAGGAGCAGGTTGCGCACGTAAGCCCGCGCCGCGTCATCCGTGAACAGCCCGACCGCAAGCCCAACGAGCTTGCGGAGGTAGATGGCGATCACGGCCAGGATCGCGCCCATCTGGATGACGATCTCAAAGCTCCGCCCGGGCGGGCCGGCGAAGCCCAAAAGATCGACGAGCAGGATCAGGTGGCCCGTCGAGGAGACGGGGATGAATTCGGTCGCTCCCTCGACCACGCCGAGAAGGAGCGCCTGCAAAGCGCGCGTGAGGTCCATCAGGTCTCCGGTTCAGACAGGGGGAGGATCGATGGTGGCAATGACCTCGCCCGCGCTGTTGCCGGTGCGGATGACGACTGCCTCGCCTTGCGCCGGCACGAGCCCTGTCAGGGCCGTGATGTTCCCCTGGTGGGTGACAAAGACGAGCGCACCCCCCCGCCAGTTGCTCAGCACGCTGCGCAGGCGTGCAGTCCGTTCGGCCGTGTCGGCACCGGCGCCGAGGCGATCGAGTGCCGGGTGGTGTGCCACGGGGCCGAGGCCCAACAGTTCCGCGGTCTCGCGGCAGCGGCACCAGGCGGAGGAAAGCACGGTGGCGCGCGCGAGGCCCATCGCCCGCAAGGCTTCGCCCCAGGCGCGCGCCTGCGCCCTGCCGTGCGGCGACAGGGTGCGCTGGGTTGCGCAGTCATCGAGCCGGAAGCCCGGCGGGTCGCCGGTGCCGGGGGCATGCGCGTGGCGCATCAGGAGGGCTGCGCGGCCGGCGCTAAGATCGGGGAGAAACGGCGCCGCATGCCCGTTTCGCGGCAGAAGGCCGAGAAGGAGGGAGATGAAGGCGCGGCGTCGCATCCCACCCACCGCCTGCCACGGCCTGCCGGGGACCGCAACCGGCCGAGGTTGCCTTCGCCTGCCCGCGCCCCTACGGTCCGCGCCACCGTCAGGGCCCGAACGAGGTCGCGACGGGGGAGAAGACGTCCGCGACACCGATGCCGCTCCTCATCCTCTTCATCCGCGCGATCGATGGGTTGCATGGACTGCTCGGGCGGCTGCTCGCGCTTGGCCTGCTCGCCGCCGCACTCGTCTGCTTCGCCAACGTCGTCCTCCGCTACGGCTTCGGCATCGCTTATGTGTGGATGCAGGATCTCTATGTCTGGCTGAGCGCAGCCGGATTTACCCTCGGCGCGGCCTTTGCGCTGAAGGCGGACGCGCACGTCCGGGTCGATGTGTTTTACCGGCCGGCCTCGGCGCGGCGGAAGGCCTGGATCGAGATCCTCGGCACATTCGTCTTCTTGCTGCCCATGCTGGCGGTGATCGCGGCATGGGCTTGGCCTGCGGTGCGCCTCTCCTGGCTGTTCAACGAAGGAAGCCAGAACATCGGTGGCCTGCCGGGGCTTTATCTGCTGAAGACCTGCGTGCTCGGCTTCTGCCTGGGGCTCGCCCTGCAGGGATTGGCGCAGGCGGCGAAGGCCGCTCTGCTGCTCGCCGGGCGCCCGGACTACGCCCCGCATCTGACCGGCACGGGCCGGGGCTGAGCGATGGATCCCGTCGTTCTCGGCGAGATCCTCGCCGTTCTCTTGTTCGTCGTCTCCATCGGCACGTTGATGACAGGCTACCCGGTGGCTTTCACGCTGGGCGGCACGGCGGTGATCTTCGCCGGGCTCGGTTGGCTGATCGGCGCCTTCAACCCGAGTTTCTTCGCCACCCTTGCTCCCCGCTATTTCGGGATCATGCAGTCCGAAACTCTGGTGGCGGTGCCGCTCTTCATCCTGATGGGAACGATCCTGGAGCGCACCAAGATCGCCGCTGCCCTGCTCACCACCATGGGCCAATGCTTCGGGCCTTTGCGCGGCGGGCTTGCGGTCGCTGTCGTCGTTGTCGGCGGGCTGCTTGCCGCCTCCACCGGGGTCGTGGGGGCGACGGTGGTGACGATGGGGCTGATCAGCCTGCCCGCGATGCTGCGCGCCGGCTACGACCCGCGTCTGGCCACGGGCACGATCTGCGCCGCTGGAACGCTTGGCCAGATCATCCCGCCCTCAACGATCCTCATCTTCGTCGCCGACTTCCTGCAGGGGGCGAATGCCGAGGCGCAGATGCGCAAGGGCAATTTCGCGCCCGATCCCGTTTCGGTGTCTGATCTGTTCGCCGGCGCACTGATCCCGGGGCTTCTGCTCGTCGGGCTCTACATTCTCTGGACGGTGGTAGCGGCGCACCTCCGCCGCGATGCCGCCCCGCCGATCCGGATGGCGGAAGCCGAGCGGGCGGGGCTGTGGGGGCGGATCCTCTCCTCCCTCATCCCCCCGCTCTTCCTCATCCTCGCTGTACTTGGCTCCATTCTCGGTGGCGTCGCCACGCCGACGGAAAGCGCCTCAGTGGGTGCCGTGGGCGCGGTGCTGCTCGCGGCTGCCCGCCGAGAACTGACCGGGGCGCGGCTGATGGAGGCGGCGGAAAGCACGCTGAAGACCACGACCATGGTTTTCGTCATCCTGTTCGGTGCCTCGCTCTTCTCGCTCGTCTTCCGCACGCTCGGTGGCGAGCTTCTGATCGAGGAGGCGCTGCACGCACTGCCTGGCGGGCGGACTGCGGCCATCCTCGCCGCGATGGCGACCATGTTTGTGCTGGGCTTCTTCCTCGACACGTTCGAGATCATCTTCATCGTCGTCCCGCTCACTGCACCGGCCCTGCTGATGCTGGACGTCGACCCGCTCTGGCTCGGCGTGATGATCGGGGTGAACCTGCAGACCTCCTTCCTGACACCCCCCTTCGGCTTCGCGCTGTTCTATTTGCGCGGGGTGGCGCCGCGCGAGGTGACGACGGGGGCGATCTATCGCGGCGCGCTTCCCTTCGTTGCGCTCCAGATTCTTGCGCTCGGCCTTTTGTGGCAGTTTCCGGGCCTCGCCACCTGGCTGCCGCGCGTGCTGTTCAAATGAAAGGCGAATCGATGACGCTGACACCTGCGCTGCGCGATGCGCTCTCGGCCGTGACCACGGCGACGCTCACCACCGTTCTGCTGAAGAAGGGCCTGCGGAAGACCTGGATGCGTGGCCCACGCCCGCTTGCCGCGGGGCAAGGGCGCGTGCTGGGCCCCGCCTTCACGCTACGCTTCATTCCCGCCCGCGAAGACCTGGCCACGCCCGAGTCGTGGTCGTCGCCGCGGTCGACGCGCTCGGCAATCGAGACGATGCCGGAGGGCGCGGTCGCCGTTGCGGGAACGGAAGGGATTACCGAGGCCGGAATTTTCGGCGACATCCTCTGCGCGCGCATGCGAAGGCGTGGCGTTGCGGGACTCGTCACCGAAGGCGCGGTCCGCGATGCGGCCAGCGTGCGCGCGACGGGCCTGCCCGTGTGGTGCGTGGCCGAGGCTGCGCCGCCTTCGGTCGCTGCGCTCACCTTCGTCGGCTGGGAGGAGCCCATCGGCTGCGGCGGTGTGGCGGTGTTTCCGGGCGACGTGGTGGTGGCGGACGAAGACGGGGCGGTGGTGATCCCCCAGGCGCTGGTGGCGGAGGTCGCGCGCGAGGCCGAGGCGCAGGAGAAGCTCGAGGCCTGGATCATGCGCGAGGTCGAGCGCGGCGTGCCCTTGCCGGGGCTCTATCCGCCGGATGCGGCAACGCGCGCCCGCTACGAGAAGGAAACGAGCTAGGCAGGGGGGCCGGGGAGACCCGCGGGTCCCCCCGCTCCCCCCCCCTGCGACGTTCAGTCGCGACGCTACGTCGCAAGCTCCGGAATGTTCCGGAACAGTTCCAACGCCTCGGGGTTGGCCAAAGCCTCGACATTCTTCACAGGGCGCCCGTGCACCACATCGCGCACCGCAAGCTCGGTAATCTTGCCAGACCGCGTGCGCGGAATGTCCGGCACCTGGATGATCTTCGCCGGCACGTGCCTCGGCGAGGCATTCTCGCGGATGACGCGGCGGATGCGATCGCGCAACGCTTCATCGAGCGCAGCACCCTCCTTCAGCCTGACGAACAGCACGACCCGCACGTCATTGTCCCACTCCTGGCCGATCACCAACGCCTCAAGGATCTCCGGCAGCCTCTCCACCTGGCGGTAGATCTCGGCCGTGCCAATGCGCACCCCTCCCGGATTCAAAACGGCGTCGGAACGGCCCGTGATGACGAGCCCCACCGTGCCATCCTCATGCTCGACGAGCTCGCACCAGTCCCCATGATGCCAAACCCCCGGGAAACGCTCGAAATAGGCCGCGCGGTAGCGGGCGCCATCCGGATCGTTCCAGAACATCACCGGCATGGACGGGAAGGGCTTGAGACAGACGAGCTCCCCTTTCCTCCCACGCACCAGTTTCCCCGCCTCGTCGAACACCTCGACGGCGCAGCCAAGCGCGCGCGTGGACAACTCACCGCGCCGCACGGGCGCCGTGGGGTCGCCGAGCGCGAAGCAGCCGACGATGTCCGTCCCGCCCGAAATAGAGAAGAGCGCGAGGTCTGCCTTGATCGCGCGATAGACATAGTCAAACGACTCAGGCGCAAGCGGGCTTCCGGTCGAGAACATGGTGTGGAGAGCAGACAGATCGTGCGTCGCCCGCGGCTCCAGCCCGACCTTGGCGAGGGAATCGATGTACTTCGCTGAGGTACCGAACATCGTCATCCGCTCGCGCTCGGCGAGATCGAAGAGGGCAGCAGGCGATGGGTGAAACGGGTTGCCGTCGAACTGAAGAAGAGTGACGCCCGCCATGAGCCCCGACACCTGCCAGTTCCACATCATCCACCCGAGCGTGGTGAAATAGAATAGCCGGTCATCCGGCTTGAGATCGCCGTGCAGAAGGTGCTCGCAGGCGTGCTTGAGCAGCACCCCCACCGCGCCGTGCACGATGCACTTCGGCTTCCCCGTGGTCCCCGACGAGTAGAGGATGTAGAGCGGGTGGTTCCCCGGCAGGCGGGTGAAGGAGAGCGGGGCGGCGCGGTCGACGAACTCGTCCCAGGCGACCGCGTTGGGCAGAGCGAGCGCCTCCTGATCGCCGATGAAGGGGACGATGACGACTCGGCGGACGGTGGGCAGGGCGGCGATGATCTCGCGCAGCTTGGCAGCGAGGCGGAACGTCTTGCCACCGTAATGGTATCCGTCGGCCGCAACGAGGACGACGGGCTCGATTTGGCCGAAACGGTCGAGCACCCCGGCAGGGCCGAAATCGGGGCTGCAGGACGACCAGGTACCGCCGGCAGTATTGGTGCCGAGGAAGGCAGCGACTCCGTGCGGGATGTTGGGCAGGAGTCCCGCCACCCGGTCACCGACGGCGAGCCCCAAGCCGCGCAGCCCTGCGGCGAAGCCCGCCGTCTCGGCCCGGAGCTCATCGCGCGACCAGGCGATGCGCCGGCCATCCTCGCCGCTGAACACGATCGCCTCGCGGCTGCCCACATGGCGCAGGATGGTCTCGGCATAGCAGAGGCGCGAGTTGGGGAAGAAACGCGCACCGGGCATGGCCTCAGGGTTCTCGATCGCGCACGCGCCGCGCTCACCGATCAGCCCGGCGAAGTCCCAGAGCGCGGTCCAGAACCCTGCCATGTCGTCGATCGACCAACGCCACAGCGACGGCAGGTCCTCGACGTCGAGGCCGCGCACCGTGCGCAACCACGCGCGGAAGACGGTGAGATTGGCCGCCGCCACCCGCTCGGGGCTCGGCCGCCAGAGGATCTCGCTCATCGACACACGTCCCTCCCTGATCGGGACGGGATGATCGCGGCACGTCTCCGACCCCGCAAGCCGGGCCTTGCGGGGCGCCAAGCCGCTCTGTAAGAACCACGGTCTGCCGGCTGGGGCCATAGCTCAGTTGGGAGAGCGCGTGAATGGCATTCACGAGGTCAGGGGTTCGACTCCCCTTGGCTCCACCAGCATTCTCTCCTTTGCGCCACCGTCCATTTTTGCGCGCTCTTCAGGCGCGGGGCGCGCTATGACCGAGCACGCAAAGCATCCTTTCTCGCCTTGGATCAAACGCAGCGGGCGTGCCTTCGCACCGGATAAGAGGGCTGCCGTGCGGGATTTTGGAGGTTGGCCAGGCCAGAACGAGCGAGCGCAACAGGCGGAGGACCACCACCCGCGACAGGCTCAGCTGTGGCACACTGCGCCCGTGCCACGCAAAACCGGCC
>CALBEG010000202.1 GCA_937927455.1 uncultured Elioraea sp.
CCGCCGCTCCGAGTGACCAAGGATCACCCAGGTCGCTCCGGCGTCCTTCAGCATCGGCGCTGAAACGTCGCCGGTGTGCGCGCCAGACGTTTTTGGGTGGCAGTCCTGCCCACCGACCGCAACCGCCGACCCAGCCACCGCGCGCACCACCCGCTCGATCAGGGTAAAGGGCGGGCAGAGCAGGACGTCGATGTGGCTGTTTCCCTCGCCCAAGCCCTCGCACACGGCCCTGGCCAGCCTGATCCCTTCGCTGCCGAGCCCGTTCATCTTCCAATTGCCGGCGATCAGCGGCCGCATGGCGGTTCCTCCTCCGGCCCGCGCCCTTTCCACGGCTGCGGGAGCTTCGCAACCCCCTGCGTTGCGGCCCTCTCCCCCCTTCTGTAGGGTCCGCGGCCCGAAGCCGCGCCGGAGACCCGCCCCCGATGCTCGCCGCGATCCGCAACTCGCTCAACAGCTGGATCGTCAAGGCCCTGTTTCTGCTGCTTATCGCCTCCTTTGCGGTGTGGGGGATCGGCGACTTCGTGAGCGGCGGACGTGAGCGAACGGTGGCGCGGGTCGGCAACGCCACGGTCTCGCTCTCGGAGGCGACCGAGGCCTACCAGCGCGAACTCGCCCAGCTGCGCCGCTCGCTCGGCGGGCAGTTTGAACCGACGGCACCGATCCGCCAGGCGATCGCGGACGCCGCTCTTAGGCGGTTGACCGCGCTGCGCGCTCTCGATCTCGAGGCGGAGCGCCTCGGCGTGGTGGTACCGGACGAGGCGCTGCGCGAGGCGGTGTTCGCGGCAGAGCTGTTCCGCGGCGCGGATGGGCGGTTCTCGCGCGCGCAGTTCCAGGCCTTCCTGCGCAACCAGGGGCTGACCGAGCAGCGCTTCCTCGAACTCTTGCGCGGTGATCTCGCGCGCGGGCAGGTGGTGGGCTCGGTTCGCGTCGGTGCCCTCGCCCCGAATACGCTCGTAGCCGCCCTTTTCGCCCACCGTAACGAACGTCGGGTGGCCGACCTCGTCGAACTGCCCTTCGTTGCCGCACCTCCCCCGCCCGAGCCGACCGAGGAGCAGCTCAAACGCCACTACGAGAACAATTCCGACCTGTTCACCGCTCCCGAATACCGCGCGGTGACCTTCCTGTTGCTCACGCTCGAGGACCTCGCGCGCGAGATCGAGATCCCCGAGGCAGCCTTGCGTGCCGCCTACGAGGAACGCCGGCCGGAGTACTCATCGCCGGAACGGCGGGTCATCGCCCAAGCCGTCCTGCGCGACGAGGCCCGGGCGCGGGCGATCGCTGCCGCCTGGGCGGCCGGGGCGCCCCTGGCCAACATCGTCGCCGAGGCCGAGGCCGCCGGCGGCAGCGCTGGGGTGCTGGGTCGCCTCTCCCGCGAGGAGGTGCCGCTGCCCGCGCTGGCCACCGCAGCCTTCGCCATCCCTGTGGGGCGGGTGAGCGAGCCCATTCGCAGCCCCTTCGGCTGGCACGTGGTGCGGGTTGAGGAGATTGAACCGGCGACGGAGCGCACCTTCGACGAGGTGCGCGAGGAGCTTTCCGCGCAGCTCGCGCGCGAACGGGCGGCGGACCTGATCTACACCCGCGCCAACCGGGTCGAGGATTCGCTTGCCGCCGGCATGACTCTCGAGCAAGCGGCGGCGGCGCACGGGCTTCGCCTTCTCTCCTTCCCCGCCATCGACTCCGCAGGGCGCGGGCCTGAGGGCGAGCCTCTTGCCCTCGACGGGCTGCCAGAGGAGGCGTTGCAGGGCGCCTTCGACGCGGGGCCGGGTGCGATCCCCCGCCTGACCGAGGCGCGCAATGGTGCCTTCTACGCTCTCCGCCTCGACGGCGTGACACCCCCTGCGCTGCGCCCGTTCGAGGCGGTCGCGGCGGAGGTGCGCGGGTCATGGGAGCGCGAGCAGCGAAGGCGCGCGATGGAGGAGGAGGCGGCCGCCCTGCTTGCGGCGGTGCGGGATGGCTTGGCACTGGACGAGGCGGCACGTCGTCGCGGCTGGACGCCACGCCGCACGCCCCCTTTTCGCCGCGACGGCGGTGAGGTCGGCGCGCCGACGCCGCAGATGAGCCAAGCCCTGTTCGCGCTTGCTCGCGGCGAGGCGACGATGATCGAGACGGCAACGGGCTTCTCGGTGGGCGCCGTGGTGGCCATTGAGGCGGCAGGTGATGATCGCGCGGGGCGCGAGCACTTGGCCCGCGAAGTCGCGGGTGCGATGGCGGATGATCTCGAGGCGCAGTTCCTCGAGGCCCTGCGCACGCGGGCGGGGGTGAGGATCGACGCCAACGCTGTGCACCTGATTGCGGGCGACACCCCATGACTCCCGCTCCGCCCGACCGCGACACGTTCCGCGCCGCCTACGATGCCGGCCAGCCGCAACTGCTCTGGACAACAACGGTTTCCGATCTCGAGACCCCCGTCTCCGCCTTCCTCAAGCTCGCCTCGGGCCGGCCCAACGCGGTCTTGCTGGAAAGCGTGGAAGGCGGGGCGACGCGGGGGCGCTACTCCATCATTATGCTCGACCCCGATCTTGTGTGGCGCGTTCGCGGCGACCGGGCCGAGGTCAACCGCTTCGCGCTCACCGACCCCGAGGGCTGGCGGGGTGAGGATGTCGGCGCGCTCGCCTCGCTCCGTCGCCTGATCGCGGAGAGCCGGGTCGACATCCCCCCCGGCCTGCCGCCGATGAGCGCCGCTCTCGTCGGCTATCTCGGCTACGATTTTGTCCGTCGCATCGAGCGCATCCCCGAGACGAACCCTGACCCCTTGGGCCTGCCGGACGGTATTCTGCTCCGCCCCACGGTGGTGGCGGTGTTCGACACGGTGGCCGACACCCTCACCTTCGCCACCCCCGTCCGTCCGGCCCCGGGGGTGACGGCAGATCAGGCGCGCGACGCTGCCGAAGCCCGCCTCGCCGCTGCAGTCTCCGCCCTCGCCCGCCCTCTGCCGCCTCCACCTGCAGCCCGGCCGGCAAGCCCCGATCTTGGCCAGGTCGCCTCGAACATGACGCGCGAAGCCTTCGTGGCGGCGGTAGAGCGGGCGAAGGAGTACATCCGCGCGGGCGATGCGTTCCAGATCGTGCTTAGCCAGCGCTTTGCCGTGCCCTTCGCGCTGCCGCCTTTCGCGCTTTACCGTTCTTTGCGTCGCCTCAACCCCTCCCCCTTCCTTTTCTTTCTCGACTTCGGCGGCTTCGCCGTGGTGGGCTCCTCGCCCGAGATTATGGTCCGGCTGCGCGACGGCACGGTGAGCATTCGCCCTCTCGCCGGCACGCGCCCGAGGGGCGCGACGCACGAGGAGGATCAGCGGCTCGAGCGCGAACTGCTTGCTGACCCAAAGGAAAGGGCCGAACACCTGATGCTGCTGGACCTCGGCCGCAACGACGTGGGCAGGGTGGCGGAGGTCGGCACCGTGACGGTGAAGGAACAGTTCGTCATCGAACGCTATTCCCACGTCATGCACATCTCCTCGCATGTCGAGGGCCGGCTTCGGGCGGGGTGCGACGCGGTGGATGCCTTGATGGCCGGATTTCCCGCAGGCACGCTCTCTGGGGCGCCGAAAGTGCGGGCAATGGAGATCATCGAGGAGCTCGAGCCGGAGCGGCGCGGGCTCTACGCCGGCTGTGTGGGCTACTTCGCGGCGAACGGCGAGATGGACACAGCGATTGCGCTGCGCACAGCGGTGGTCAAGGATCGGGTCATGTATGTGCAGGCCGGGGCGGGCGTGGTGGCGGACTCCGACCCCGAGGCCGAATGGCGCGAGACGGTTGCCAAGGCGCGCGCGCTGATCCGCGCTGCCGAGGAGGCGGTGCGCTTCGCCGCCGGTGCGGGGCGCTGAGGCGCGCGCGGCGCCAGACAGCGCGGCTGCCGGTGAAGGGTTGCGACGGTTGGGCTGGGCGCGCCGGCGGCGCGCTCTCCCATAGCTGCGAAGACGGGCGCGGTGGTGGATCGAAGGGCTGGGTCGGCGCGGACCCCCAGACCAGCGCCGCAGCGCATGCGAAGAAGGCCCGGCTCACCCGCAAGGTCCCGGTCAGTCCCGTCCGCCAGAGGCCCTCGTCGCCGTCATGGAAACGGATCGTCATCCAGTTTCCGAAAGCAAAGGCCCGGACGAAGCGGAACAGCTCCTCAGCGCTGCGGAAGGTCGCCTCGATCAAGGCGGATTGGACGTGCCGCTGAAGCGTCACCTCCAGGCATAGCGGCCGTCGAAGGAGAACGACACGGTCGTCCGTGCCGCGTCCGGAACGTTCCAACTGATTGTGCCCAGGTGTAGGTACGCAGCATGGTGATCAACCTTAATCATCAGCGCGGAGGGACCAGGGAACTGGCTGATGCCGCAGAGCGAAACGCCGCCATCGCCGACCGTGATATAGGCTCGCCAGACTCCCACCTCCTCTAGTACCGTCGTTTCTGCACAAGCCTGCCCGCTGCACAGGGTCAGTCCTGTCGGCAGTGTCGCTCGCCACCACCCCCCGTCCAAGTCGGCCTCCAGAACACCGGTCGCAGGCCATTCGACGTCTTATGGTGGGTGCCTTGCGCCGACACGTTCTGACGCGCGCTCTCCTTGCGTTCAGATTTGAGGCGCTGACTCAGCGAGCCCGAGCGCCTCGGCCACGCGTTCGGCCAGAGCGAGCAGCGCGCGGTCCCGCCCGGGCGCGGCGAGCAGGCTCAGGCCCACCGGAGCCCCATCCACCCGGGCCGCTGGGATCGTCACCTCGCACGCTCCCGCAAAGCCGGCGAAGGCGGTCAGACCAATGGTCCGCTCGCGCACCTCCAAAATCTCCTGCGAGGTTGCGGTGAGCAGGGGCGCGGGGATGGGCGAGGTGGGGAAGACGAGCACCGCGCCACCGCCGAGAAGGCCCCGCAGCCTGGCCGAGGCCGCCGCGCGGAA
>CALBEG010000203.1 GCA_937927455.1 uncultured Elioraea sp.
GGCGATCATCTACACCCTCGTCGGCACCGCAGAGCTGAACGGCTGGGACCCGCAGGCCTATCTGCGCGTCCTGCTCGACCGCATCGCTGGCCACCCAATCAACCGCATCGGCGATCTCGCGCCCTGGAACCTGCAGCCCGACGCCGACTGACCATCGCCACGCCGCCAGCGCGCCGCTCATCAGAGGACGCTTACTCGGCACCGGCAAGTGAACTGGAGGAGCAGGGGTGCCGAAGATCCATAAGGGCTGGGCCGAGGGGATGGTCCTACCGAACCCCGATACCGTCTTTGGCCCGCCCACCGAGGGTGCGGAGCTCGCGGGGAAAGGTTCGGAGCTGTGTAAGCGTCCGCTGTCGACTGCCTTGCGATATGCTGCGCTGATCGGCTGATCTGCGCGGCATCTGGGCGGTGCGGACGTCCGTTGTCGCCCTTACGCGTAGGGGTGAGGGCGTTGCTGGACGGTCAGCGGGGTGAGGTGATCAGCGTGGTGGCGCGGCGGCGGCGCTGGACCACGGAGCAGAAGCTGGCGCTGGTCGAGGAGGCGATGCGCCCGGGCTCATCAGTGGCGGGCGTCGCCGACCGCCATGGCTTGAGCCGGAGCCTGCTGTTCGCGTGGCGGCGGCAGGCTCGCGAAGGGACGATGCCGGGCCTGGTGCGAATGGAGCCGGAGGCCCCGCCCACCCTGGTGCCGGTTCGCGTCGTCGAGGATCAGGCGCCGCGGCCGCAGGCTGCCACATCTTCGGGTCTTGAACGGCCTGCGCGGTCTGGTGCGACGATCGAACTGGTACTGCGGAACGGTCGGGTGCTGCGTGTCTCCGAGGCGATCGCGCCGGGTGTGCTGGGGCGGTTGGCGACGGCGCTGGACGGCTGATGCTTTCGCTGCATGCCGGGATGCGCGTGCACCTCGCGCTGGGTGCGACGGACATGCGCAAG
Organism: uncultured Elioraea sp.; assembly: GCA_937927455.1. GTDB lineage: Bacteria > Pseudomonadota > Alphaproteobacteria > Acetobacterales > Acetobacteraceae > Elioraea. Next base: position 934 of record CALBEG010000203.1, read on the forward strand.
GGCTTCGACGGGTTGGCGGCGCAGGTGCAGACGGCGCTGAAGGCCGATCCGTTCTCTGGCCACCTGTTCCTGTTCCGTGGCAAGCGCGGCGACCTGCTGAAGGCGTTGTGGTGGGACGGCCAGGGCCTGGTGCTGCTGGCCAAGCGCCTGGAGAAGGGTAGGTTCATCTGGCCGACGATCGCGCGCGAGGGTGCGGTGACGCTGACGACGGCGCAGCTGGCGATGTTGCTCGAGGGGCTGGACTGGCGCACGCCGACGCCGAGCTGGAAGCCCGAGATCGCAGTATAGCCTCTTGCGCCGACGCGGTGGTGTCTGAGACGATTCTGCTGTGACGCCGCACGCCGACAGCGCACTGCCCGAAGACCCCGCCGCGCTGGCGGCGATGATCGCGGTGCTGCGTGGCGAGTTGGCCGAGGAGCGCACGGCGCGTCGCGCCGCGGAACTCGGCCTGCAGGCCAAGACGCTGGAGGCGGAGCGTCTGCGGGCACAGATCGCGCGGCTGCGGCATGAGCGGTTCGGGCGGTCGTCGGAGCGCCTGGCAGGCGAGGTTGCGCAGCTGGAGTTGCAGCTTGACGAGGTACTGGCCGACATCGCCGCGTCAGGCGGCGCGGACGACGTGCAGGACGACACCGTCACCGCCAAGGCGCCGGAGGACAAGGCACGGCGCCGCGGCCGTCGTCCCCTGCCGGACAACCTGCCGCGACGTGATGTCGAGCACCTGCCCGCCGCAGGCTGCACCTGCCCGGCCTGCGGCGGCGCGCTGCGCAAGGTCGGCGAGGACGTGACCGAGATCCTCGAATACCGCCCTGGCCGGTTCGAGGTGGTGCGCCACATCCGGCCCGCGTTTTCCTGCCGGGCCTGCGAGGCGATGACGCAGGTGCCGATGCCCTCGCTGCCGATCGAGCGGGGCAGGCCGGGCCCCGGGCTGCTGGCTCATGTGCTGGTTTCAAAGTACTGCGACCATATCCCGCTCTACCGCCAGTCGGAGATCTACGCCCGCGAGGGGCTCGACCTGCCACGCGGGCTGCTGGCAGGCTGGGTCGGGCGGTCGGCCCAGCTGGCCGAACCGATGGCCGCCCATATCGGCCGCCACGTCCTGGCGGGGCCCAGGGTCCATGCCGACGACACGCCGATGCCGATGCTTGCGCCCGGCCGCGGCAGGACGCAGGCGGCACGGGTCTGGGCCTATCTGCGCGACGACCGCCCATTCGGCGGGCGTGATCCGCCCGCGGTGCTCTACGAGTTCACGCCGGATCGGAAGGGCGAGCACCCGCAGCGGCGCCTGCGTGACTTCCGAGGCATCCTGCAAGCCGATGCCTACGCCGGGTTCAAGCCCCTCTACCAGACCGGCCGCGTGGTCGAGGCGGCGTGCTGGACGCATGCGCGGCGCTACTTCCACGACGAGTTGCTGGCCACTGGCAGCCCGCTGGCGCGCGAGGCGATCGAGCGCATGCAGCCGTTGTTCGCCATCGAGGCCGAGATCCACGGCCAGCCGCCGGAGGCGCGACTTGCCGCTCGCCAAGCCCGCTCGGCGCCGGTGATGGCGGACCTGCATGCCTGGCTGGAGGCAACGCTGCGGCGGATCTCCGGCAAGTCGGACCTGGCCAAGGCCATCCGCTACACGTTGGCGCAGTGGAGCGCGCTGACGACGGTGCTGCGCGACGGCCGTGCCTGCCTGCACAACAACGCCGCCGAGCGGCGCATGCGCCCGCTCGCGCTCGGGCGGAAGAACTACCTGTTCGCCGGGTCGCTGGAGGGCGGCAAGCGCGCGGCGATCATCTACACCCTCGTCGGCACCGCAGAGCTGAACGGCTGGGACCCGCAGGCCTATCTGCGCGTCCTGCTCGACCGCATCGCTGGCCACCCAATCAACCGCATCGGCGATCTCGCGCCCTGGAACCTGCAGCCCGGCACAGCCTGACCAACGTCAAGCCGCCGACGTCACAGCCATCAGTGGACGCTTACCGATGTCAGCGTGCGATGAGCTGTGGTGAGTGCGTTGGAGCGGTGTGTGCGCTGATCGCGAGGAGGCTGAGGAGGACCGCAAGAAGCCGGATCAGCCAGGCGCGGAGGAGGCGGAGGTTGTGGCCGGCGGCGGCGAGGATGACGTTGATGGCGTCGCCCGCTGTGCCGGCGAGGAAGTTGCGGCCGAGATGGCCGTCGGACTTCATGTGGCCGATCACCGGCTCGATGCCGGCGCGCCGCCTGAGCTCGCGTCGGATGGTCGGGGTGACGCCGCGCTTCTGGCCAGAGATGAACACACGCTGCTTGTCGGCGTCGTGGCCGCGATAGCCGCGGTCGACATAGGCGCGCTCGACGGGCACGCCGGTGATGCGCTCGGTCTGGGCGATCTGGGCGGCCAGGGTGTGGCCGTCGAAAGGGTTGCCCGGCAGGGCGCGGGCGCCGAGCACGAACTGCCCACCTGGTGCTGCGCGGTTGGTGGTGGCGAGCGAGACCTTGACGCCGAACTCGAAGCGCGTGCGGGCCTTGCCCTTGCCGATGCATTCCACCTCCGGCGCGTGCAGCGCGTAGAGCTTCTCGCGGCCGCGATCCTCGCGGCGCTGGCGCAGCAGGCGAGCGATGCGCTCGAGCGGCGTGGCGAAGGCAGTGCGCACCGCCTCGGCGGCACCGGCGATCTTGCGGGTGATGTCGCGGACGAGCCGGCCGAGCCAGGTGCGCATGCGGCGGACCACGCGCTCGGCCTCGCGGTGGCGGCCGCGATGGATCAGCCTCGCGACCTCGCGCCGGGCATGTGTGGAGACGCGCGCGTAGGACTGGCGCAGCGTGATGCCGTGCCGGCGCGCGAGGCGGCCGAGGAGCTCGACGCCGCGGTGGAGGAGCTTGCTGTCGGTCGGATGCGTCACCGCCTTGGGCTGGACGGTGGTGTCGATGGTCACCCGCTCGAAGTGCTTCGGCTCGGCGGCGCCGGCGCGCTGGGCGGCGGCGAGGGTCTCGGCCAGCAGCAGTTCGAGCCGCTCGGCGCCGATGCGCTTGCGCCAGCGGCTCATCGAGGAGCGGTCGAGCGGCAGGGCGTGCTGGAAATGGGTCTCGCCGCAGAACAGCTGGACGTAGGGGCTGTCGAGGAAGCGGGCGCAGACAGCCTCATCGGAGAGGCCGTCCAGGTGCTTGATGAGGTGCAGGCCGACCATGAGGCGGGTCGGCAGCCCGGGGCGACCGACGCCCTCGCGATAGAGCGGGCCGAAGGCGGTGGCGAAGCGCTCCCAGTCGATCAGACCAGCGAGGCGGACCAGCGGATGGCGGCGGTCGACGAGGTTCACCAGCGCCGAGCGGAAGAGTTCGGGCTGCTCGGACGAAGACGACAGGGGCGGCATCGGCGTCCAATCATTTTTTTCTTGCACACCAGCCGGGCATGTTTTTTATTAACGCATGGTTAGTATGGATAGACCGCCGACCGAATATAGAGAGAGCGCGACGATGACCATTGAAACAGCCGTAACCAAGACGCAGGAAAAAAAGTATTACATCGTCGAGCGGGTTTATATAGGCCCGAATCGGAGTGATGATAGGTATTATGACGCAGACGAAATTCAAATTATCAGCCGAGAGCCACGCACCAACGCGAGCGGAGAAGTTCGCACGAACGGCTGGCTCGGCGCTTCAGGCGATTGGTCGGTAACTGCGTACGGCGAATATCCAACGCTCGAAGCCGCGTGCGCGGCTATAGCCTCGCAATGGGGCGAGGTACGTAAGGTGGAAAATGTTTCATATTGGAGCGGCGCAGAGATGGCATTCAAGCCCGGAAAATATGATAAATATAGCGCAGAAAAGTCGTGCGATTGGGTCTATGATTTGGCAAAAAAACAATTCAGAAACTACGGATGAAGAAAGTAATAAATTCATCGACGAGTCGGAGGCGGAAGCTAATCGCTTTTTGGGTGCCACGTTGCGCCGAGACGCAATTGAAAAGATGCTGCGCGACATGCGAGAGGAAGTAAAACAGAAGGACAAAGACGCCGATGAGGCCGAGTACGACGAGGACCAGGCCGAGGACAAAACGGGCCTCGACATGTGAAAAAGTGGCGGCGGGAGATGAAGTATCTCTTCCGCCTGCCAAGCGGGACGGAGACAGACAAATTGACGACAATCGCACGCCAAATCCGGTGTCGACGCAGAATGGGTGAGCAGTACAAGAGCGACGCGTTGGCGGCCGTGCATGAGACGGCGCTCGGCCTCCATGAGGCAGG